>JAPKDK010000096.1 GCA_028872645.1 Verrucomicrobiota bacterium | reverse complement strand
CGACCTCCGAGCGGCGGTGGGCAGCAGCAGCCAGGTGGATTTGGCGGCAAGGGTCGCCCGCAAGGGGGCGGTCAGCAGCAGCCTCCGTCGGGTGGATTTCCGGGGCAACGCCAACCTCGCACCAAACAGTAGGTTAGTGTGTGTTCAACATGGGTCGGGTCATCCTTGCTAAACGATGAGAGTCGGCGGATAGTTTCCCGCATGCGCGCATTTTCGATTTTTCTTTTTTGTCTCACACTTTGTGCCGACGCCAACGACTGGCCGCAGTGGCGATTTGGGCCGGGGCGGGGAGCGGTGTCGCCGCATGCCTTGCCGGCGGAGTTGCACTTGCAATGGACTCGGCAGTTGCCCAAGGCCGCGCCCGCTTGGCCGGCTTCGCAGACGAAGCTGCAGTTTGACCTCGCGCCGGAACCGGTGGCGGCGGATGGAAAATTGTTTGTGCCCTCGTCGGCCAATGACACGTTGACGGCGTACGACACAAAGACAGGCAAAGAGCTTTGGCGATTTTTTGCCGAAGCGCCAATTCGCTTTGCGCCGGTGGCCACAAAGGGCCGCGTGTGGTTCGGCTCGGACGATGGCCATCTGTATTGCCTTAACGCCGCGGATGGTTCGCTGCGCTGGAAGTTCAACGGCGGCCCCGCCAAGCGCTGGGTGATTGGCAATGAGCGGCTCACGTCCACTTGGCCGTCGCGCGGAGGACCGGTTTATCGCGATGGAAAAATTTGGTTCACCGCGAGCATCTGGCCGTTCATGGGAATTTTCATCCACTGCCTCGACGCCGAGACCGGCCGAGTCATCTGGACCAACAGCGGCGATGGCATGAACTACACGGTGCAGCCGCACGGCGCGCCGTCGTTCGCCACTGCTGCGCCCCAAGGGCATTTGGTATTGGCGGGCAACCACCTCATTGTGCCCGGCGGTCGCTCCACGCCAGCGGTGTATAATGCGGACACCGGCAAGTTGCGCCACTTTAAGTACGACAAACGTCGCGGCCACTATCGGGTCATGGCGGCGGGAGATTATTATTTCGTCGATGGCGGCCGTTACCAGAACACCTCGGGCGAATCGCTGGACTCCATCCGCCCGCAACTTGTCGGACCGGATTTCGTGCTCACCGCAAATGGCGCCAAACTCACCGTGGAGACGTTGGCCGGAAAGCTTTTGCGCAAGGAAGTCACCGACCGGAAAGGCAAGAAAACTGTGCAGACGGAGTTTAATACGGACCGGGTCTGGAGCGGCGAATTGCCCGACGGTTTCTCGCGGGTGTTTCTGCAAGCCGACCAACAATTTGTTGCAGGCGGCAAGGGCGCGATCGGCTTCTTCGACATTGCCGACTTAAAACGGGGCAAAGCTAAGCCGACAGCGCAGGCAAATCTAAAAGGTGAGCCGTGGACGGTGCTGGCGGCAGATGACCGTTTGTTCGTCATCACGCTTGATGGGCAGCTGCATTGTTTTGGCAGCGAGCAAACAAAGCCGCAGCATCATCCAATCCCCCCGCGCGCCAAGCTGCCAATGAACCCGGCCAAGGCGGCAAAGGTGAAGGGTTGGCTCCGCTCGCCGATGAATGGCGCCGGCCACGGGTTGCTCTTGGGCGGCACAGACGTGGGTGTGATTCACGAACTGCTTCGGCAAACCACGCTGCGCCTCACGGTGGTGGAGGCCGATGCCGCAAAGGCCGCAAGCCTGCGGGAGTTGCTAAGGGTTGCCGGTGTTTATGGCGAACGCGTCACGGTGCATCATCTCGCGAATCCGCTCGCCTTTGCCGCGCCGCCGCATTTTGCAAACTTGGTGGTGGTCAATGGCAAGTTGGCGCGCAATTTTACGGATGCATCGCTTAAAAATCTATTCCAAGCCGTGCGGCCATACGGCGGCGTGTTGTGCATGGAGAACGCGCCGGCGGCACTTTTGAAAACCAAAATCGAGGGGGCCGGTATCCAATGGGGAGGCAATGATGCGGTGCGCATCACACGCGCGGGCGCGCTGCCGGGCGCGGCGGATTGGTCGCACCAGTACGGCGACGCCGGGCAGTCGGTGGTTTCAAAGGACCAACGTGTGAAGGCGCCGCTGGGGCTGCTGTGGTTTGGCGGGCCGCCGAATGACAAAATCCTCCCGCGACACGGCCACGGCCCCTCGCCGCAGGTGGCCGGCGGGCGGCTGTTCATCGAGGGGGCGGATATAATTCGCGCGGTGGATGCCTACACCGGCCGGCTGTTGTGGGAACGCGAGCTGAAGGGCGTCGGCGAGTATTACAACATCACCGGCCACTTCCCCGGCGCGGGCGAGATTGGCAGTAATTACGTTTCACTGCCCGACGCAGTTTATGTGGTTTACGGCAAAACGATTCTGGAACTGGACGCGGCCACCGGCAAGACGCGCCGCGAATTCAAGCCGCCCTCTGGCGCGGCGAATTTCGGCTGGTTGAGCGTGTGGGGGAATTTCCTCGTCACCGCCGCCGCGCCCGTGGCCATCCTGCCGCCCAAGGGACAGAAGGAATTACCGGGCACGAAGGTGGAGCAGTTGCTCGCGCGCTACGCCTCGGGCAGCCGCATCCTCGCGGTGTTCGACCGCACGACCGGCAAGCAACTGTGGACGCGCAAGGCACAGTTTAATTTCCGCCACAACAACATCGCGGTCGGCAGCGGGAAGGTGTTCGCCATCGATAGCCTCACCGATGCGAAGATAAAGGCGCTCGCACGACGCGGCATTGCGCTCCCCGGCAAGCCCGCGCTTTTCGCGTTGGACATAAAAACCGGCACGATCACTTGGCAAACGGACAAGAAAATTTTCGGCACATTTTTGAATTACTCCACCGCGCATGATTTGTTGCTGCAAGCGGGCAGTGCCTATCGCGATCGCGCCGGCGATGAGATTGGCAAGGGCATGACCGCGCTGCGCGGACGCGACGGCGCAGTGCTTTGGGAAAATCGTGATGACAGTTACAGCGGCCCGTGCTTGTTGATGAAAGACCGCATCCTCACCAACGGCAACGGCGGCTTCGCGTTGGACATTAAAACCGGCCAACCCACCGGCTGGAAATACAAGCGCAACTACGGCTGCAACACCGCCATCGGCAGCGAACATCTGCTCACCTTCCGCTCCGGCGCGGCGGGGTTTTACGACCTCGCCAACGACGGCGGCACCGGCAACTGGGGCGGCTTCCGGAGCAGTTGCACCGCCAACCTCATTCCCGCCAACGGCATCCTTAATGCCCCCGACTACACGCGCACGTGCAGCTGCGCCTACCAAATGCAAACCTCGCTCGCACTCATCCACATGCCCGAGCTGGAGTACTGGACCTTCGGCGCCACCGCCAAACCCGGCCAGCTCGCCATTAACCTCGGCGCCCCCGGCGACCGCCGCGCGCCCGACGGCAAGCTGTGGGTCGAGCATCCCAACGTCGGCGGCAGCTCGGCCGACGCGCCCGTCACCCTCGAGCCCGCCAACGCCACACCCTTCCGCCTCCACTCCTCGACGATAAAAGGCGATGGCCTAAAATGGGTCGCCGCCTCCGGCCTGCGCGGCGTGAAGTCCGTAAAGTTGAAGCTGGAGAAAAAGGGCGCCTATCGCTTGCGCCTCCATTTCCTCGAACCGGATGGATTGCCTGCGCGCGCGCGCCAGTTCGACATCGTGATAAACGGCCAAACCGTCCAGCGCCAGTTTGACATCGCCGCCACCGCCGGCTCGCCGCTCCAGTCAGTCGTGCGCGAATTCATAATTGCTGCCCCTGAGGGCACCATTCAAATTGCCCTCCGTCCAGCCACCGACCACCCTCCCATCTTAAGCGGGATCGAGTGGTCGCCCATTCCCTAACAACAATTCTGAACGTCTCTGCGGCTTGGCGGTTCTAACAGAATTGAATTTATTTTCTCTGCGAATTCTGCGTTGAAAATCACCTCAGATGGATACTTGCAAGAATGGGTGGACGGACTGATACTTTCGGGCATGCGTACGCTCCAATTGCTTTTCGTTGCTCTCACTTTTTCCATCACTGCCCGTGCGGTGGATTGGCCGCAGTTCCGCTTCGGCTCCAATCGCGGGGCGTCCTCTCCGGAAGTGTTGCCCGTGAAATTGCATTTGCAGTGGTCGCGGGAGTTTGCGACGCCGAACCCGGCATTCCCCGGTGAGGTGCGGTTACGGTACGATGTCACTTATGAACCGGTGGTGATGGGCGCCACGCTCTTCGTGCCGTCGATGGTGACGGATTCCGTGACCGCGCTGGACACGGCGAATGGCAAAGTGCGCTGGCGGTTTTTCACCGGTGGGCCGGTGCGGTTTGCGCCAGTGGCAATGGAGGGCTCAGTTTGGTTTGGATCCGATGACGGCCACGTGTATTGCCTCGATGCGGCGACGGGCAAACTGCGCTGGAAAGTTTATGGCCATCCCGATGGGCGCAAGGATCGCAACTTGCTGGGCAACCGGCGGCTGATCCCGATGTGGCCAGTGCGGGGCGGGGTTGTTTTACATCAAGACGTCATTTATTTCTCGGCGGGGTTATGGCCGGAGGAAGGGATTTTTATCCACGCGGTGGATGCAAAAACCGGCCGCAAGGTTTGGACTAATCGCGACACGGACAAAATCGCCGGGGCCAATCTCGACCACGGCGTGCAGCACGTGATGGGGCTTTCGCCGCAGGGTTACCTCGCGGTGGTGGATGGCAAACTCGTTGCGCCGTGCGGCACGCAATTACCGGCGGTGTTCGATCTCAAAACCGGCAAGCTGGGCGAGTACACGATGGGCTGGGGCGGTCGCACCGGCCTGCCCAAGGGCACGTGGTTCGTGGCCGGCACGGGGCGTTACCTCGCGCACAGTGGCGACCTCTACGACATGCGCCGACCCAATGACGAAAAATTCGCCAAGTCGCGCGCCAATGATTTTAAAAGCAAACTCTATCCCGCCGGTTTCACGCGGGTGCAGATTGATCCCACCAACCAAAAATACCTCGGCGATTTCCGCCGCCCCGTGCTCACCGGCGACACGATGTTTTACACCGACAACGGCATCGTCGCCGAAGACATCACGAACGCAAAACTCGAGCCGCGCAAGCCAAAGGCCAAGACCGAGCCGCGCCGCAAGAACGACCAGTACCCCGACAAATGGCGCGCCACTTTCACCCAACGCTGGAAGCTCGACACCAAACTCCGTGTGCGCATCCAAGCCGGCCATCACCTTTACGCCACCGCCCCCGGCACCATCGCCGCCATCGACATCCGCACCCAAAAAATTACATGGCAAGCCAAGCTGGAAGGCGACCCCGTAAGCGTCATCGCCGCCAACGGCCACCTCCACGTCACCACCCGCGAAGGCAAACTCTACGCCTTCGGCGCAAAGGAAGTTGCGAAGCCGTTGGTGTATGCGAAGCCCAGTTCCTCCCAGGCTGCAAAAACCAACGACGGCTACGCTCTCGTACTTGGTTTGAATGAGGGTTCAATTGCAGAATCTTTGGCGAAAAATTATACGGTCATCGCCATAGATACTGACGCCGCCAAGGTGGATGCGCTGCGTCGGCATTTTCACAAAAGCGGTTTATACGGCAGCCGAGTCACAGCCCTTGTCGGCTCACCGCTCGATTTCCCTTTCCCACCCTACCTCGCCAATTTTGTCACTGGGACGACCCCGAATGCCGATAACATTATCGAGGCCTTGCCGAAAATTTTCCACACGCTGCGGCCCTATGGCGGGGTGGCTTCGGCTTCAATCCTGACAAAAGATTTTAAGGATATCAAAAACGCTGTTGCCAAAATTAAAACAGCGAAACTTGAGGTTCTCGAGACCACGCAGGGATGCAAACTACTTCTCTCCCGCACCGGCCCATTGCCCGAGGCCGCCGATTGGTCACACGCCGGGGGCGGAGCGGGCAACACGGGCTCTTCTGAAGACCGCTTTCTGCGCGGGCCGTTGGGGCTTTTGTGGTATGATGGCTCCATCCGTTGGCAACGCCAACCGGGTAAGACCGAAGTGCGCGTGGCGGGCGGGCGCATCTTTGTGCGCGCGGATCGGATGCTGGCGATTGACGTGTTCACCGGTCGCCGCCTGTGGGATCGCCCGATGCCCCAAGCCGCCGGCGCAAGTGCGGTGGGCGAGTTTGTGGCGCTCGAGGCCGGCATCTACGTCGCTGCCGGCCGCGAATGCATTGTGCTCGATGCCGCCACCGGCAAGCAACGCGCACGGTTTCCAATGCCCAAAAACATTCCCGGCACGCTCATTCACCTGCGGCTTTTGAACAATTCCCTCATTGGGCAGCTTGGTAAAAACATTATTTGCCTCGACCGCAAAACCGGCGAGCACCAATGGACCTTCACCGCCCAGCGCGCGCAGCTCAGCCTCGCCGTGGGCGGCGGCCGCGCGTACGTGGCCGAATTGCTCAACGCCCGCCGCGGCGAGACGATTGCCGAAAGCGGCGTGAAAACTTACGCGCTGGATCTCGCCACCGGTCGGCCGATTTGGCAAGCCCCCGGCGGCGCGGAGTTGCGCTACAGTGCCGCGCACGATTTGCTCATCACCGGCACCGGCATTTACAAAGGCAAAGACGGCGCCGTGCATCGCCAAGCCCAGCTGGCCGATCCCAAGCTGGACACGTGGAACTTCAAAAGCGGCAGCCACATCGCCGGCGACAGCCTGCTCGTCGGCGGGTCGGATAATTATAAAATGTACGATCTCACCAGCGGCGCGCAACAGGGCAAACCGCTCAAGTGGTTCCGGCGCGGCTGCACGCCCCTGCGCACCAGCCCCTACCTCGCCACCACCCGCTACAAAGGCAACGCCGCGTACATCGATCTCGACACGCAAAAATTCCAACCCATCTGGAACCTCCGCGCCGCCTGCAGCAACAACATCTTCCCCGCCAATGGCGTTCTCAACGTCCCCAATCTCTCCGGCGGATGCACCTGCAACTACACCCCCACCTCCATGGCCCTCGTCCCGCGCGCGGTGCTGACGCCTGTTAAGAAAAAGTGACGGATTGACTTGCCAGTTGCTCCATCACACTGAAACATTGCCGTATGAAATTGCTGTTGCTCATTTCAATGTTTTTTGCGCAAACCACCTTTGGGTTGACGGAGGCGGAGTTTCAAAAGCTGCATCGTGAGTTGCAGCCGGATCCGAAGGCGACTTGGCGCACCATCCCGTGGAAGACTTCCGTGCTCGATGCTCAGGCGGCGGCGGCCCGGGAGGGGAAGCCGATTTTCATCTGGGCGATGGACGGGCATCCGCTGGGGTGCACGTGAAACAACGGCGTGCTCGACCGTGAGTCGACTTTTGCCAATCCGCAAATTGTGAAGCTGCTGCAAACGCGCTTCATCCCCGTGGCCATCGATCAGGCGTACCAACGCCGGCAGAAAGATAACGAGGGCCGCTTCTATCAAAAGATCGCCAACCAAGGCCCGCGCAAAATCGGCCAAGGCACGACTCAAGGGCTGTACGCGGCCGACGCCAGCGGACGGTTTCTCGGCTACAACAACAATCGCGCCGCGGCGCGGGTGTTGGGCATGATGAATGCCGCGCTGCAAAAGCATCGGCCCGCGAAAGTGGCGGCCATCGCCAAGGGCAAACCCGATACGCGGTACAATCCGCAACTGCCCAAGGGCGGGTTGGTGGTGCGCGTAACTTCCAAAGTGCTTGGCGGTTATGAGAAAACGGACAACGAATTTCGCCGCATTTTCCAATCCTCACTCGGCCGCGACAACCTTTGGATTCGCGCCGACGAACACGCCGCGCTGGCCAAAGGCCAACTACCACAATCATTGCTCAAACGCCTCGCGCGTTTTCATCTCGTGGACAACACGCGCGGCGAACCGCCGATATGGCGCGACAACGAAATCAAAAAACTCGAAGGCACCCTCCGCAACGGCCAACTCCGCGCCACCGTGCAATTGCAATCCGCCGACAACAAACGCGCCTTCGAGGCGCAACTCTTCGGCCACATCGAAACCCAAGCCGGCAAAGTCACCCGCCTCGACCTCGTCGCCAAAGGCCACTTCCGTGGGGAAGGCACCTACACGCGCAACGCGCCCAAAGGCCGCTTCCCTCTCGCCATCGCCTTCACCCTCGCCGATGGCAAGGACGCTGCCGACACCATCCCACCGCAAGGCTCCCGCGGCTGGTTACCGGGGTACATGCGTTGAGAATCGCGGTCTTTTTTCTATTCTTCGCGGGGATCAATCTGCTCACCGCCGATGACCTTGCGCGCAGGGCGGCACAGCGGGCAATCCTGCTCATCGAAAAAAGTGCATCAACCTACACCGAACAACGTGACTGCTTCTCCTGCCATCATCAGGCACTGACGGTAATGACCCTTAGCCACGCCAAGCGGGCCGGCTTGCCTGTTGGGGATGACGCGATTTCCGCGCAGTCGAAGTTCACGCTGGAATATTTCAGCGATCGCAAGGATCGGCTGCCCAAGGGCGAAGGCGTGCCCGGCGGATCCTACAGCGCGGGCTACGCGCTTGCTGGTTTGGCAGCTGCCCAGGAATCGGCCAATGAAACTTCCAAGGCGCTGGTCCAATATCTTTTGAAAAAACAAAACAAGGATGGCAGCTGGCGGATCGGCACGCATCGACCGCCATTAGAAGACAGCCACTTCACTGCCACGGCCTTGGGAATCAAGGGAACCCCGAAAGGCACACATACCCAACAAGCCGCCAACTGGCTGAAACAGACCAAGGCCAAATCCACAGAGGATCACACCTTCAAAGTGCTCGGGCTGCACTGGGCCAAGGCGGAGCAGGAAAAAACAGCTGCCGCCAAGGTATTACTGAAACTACAGCGCAGTGACGGCAGTTGGGCACAGTTGCCCAATATGAAAAGCGATGCCTATGCGACCGGGCAGGCGCTGACGGCACTAAATCAAAGCAGCCTGCTCAAGGCCGACTCATCCCAATATAAACGTGGCATGGCATGGTTGCTCAAAAACCAGAAGGCCGATGGTTCGTGGCTGGTGAAGACCCGCAGCAAACCCATTCAGAAATATTTCGAAAGCGGTTTCCCGCACGGCAAGGATCAGTTCATCTCAATCAGCGCAACCTGCTGGGCGGTAATGGCGCTCCTGCCGCAGTAGCTCTACCAATTCCCGTACACCGGGTTGGGCAGCATAAACTTGTGCGTACCCCACTTGAGTTTTGGATCATCAGGCATATCGTGCGCGGCATCGCCAAACCAGACGAGCACCCGATGCGCCCCGTGTTTAACCATGCGGCCGGTGCCCTCGAGCACTTCTTTTTGGCGGATGGTTTTGGTGTCGGCCTTCTCCTTGCGCAACAGATAAATATCGTTGTCTCCGGCGATGCCCAGCTTTTGCAAATTTACCCGGGTGGGCTTGGTATTGCGGGCATAGCGGTTACTAATAAAAATGATACGGGCACGCGGAAGAGCGCGGACCTTGGAGATAAACTCCTTCGCACCAGGAACCAGAGTAGCTTCCGTTTTTAAGACCCATTCTTCCCAAGACTCCTGACTGTAGGCCTCCCCTTTGGTCTCCAGATGGCGCTGGTAGCCGGAGTTATCCAGCACCGTCTCATCCAGATCCATCACGATAGCCCATGGGCTGGATTCCTTTTGGGCGACGGCCACCACCTTTTCCCACGCGTTGGCGTAGGTTTGCAGGCAAACCGCCTTGTACTCGCGCGACTGGGTCACCCAATTGAGCGCGGTGGAGAAGGGCGCACGTTGGGGCGTGGCGCAACCCATGCCAAGCAAACCGGCGAAGGCAAAAATCAGTGCGGCTTTCACGCGGGCATTGAAACCGATGCGGAAAATAAATCGAGTTTCTTTTCCGGTCCATTAGTCACTCAACATTCCCATTTGCAACGTGTCTCACACATTCATTAATTACTACTCCGTTGGCTAATGTTCTATGTATGTAGCGATAGATGACATTGCAGTCATAAGCTGCGAACAGACGTTCTGTTTTTATTGAGAAAAATGGGTTGTATGGCCTAACCTTTTCCCGCAAAATGAGCTTGCTCAGTCGCTTCGGCGGCGGGGGCGATTAATCGATCCTGTCAAAGAAAACCCAAATACAAAAATGCTAAAGAAA
>JAPKDK010000393.1 GCA_028872645.1 Verrucomicrobiota bacterium | reverse complement strand
ATAGCAATGGCCACGTGCAGGGCATTGAGCGGTTTAGCCCGCGCGAGCAGCAGGTGTTCGGCCTCATCGGCAACGGATTAAGCACCTCGCAAATTTCCCACAAGCTTAAGGTAAGCCATTACACCATACAGGCTCATCGTAATCACATCCGCGGCAAACTCGGCATTCGCGACTCCGCCACCCTCGCTTTCCGCGCCTACCAATGGTCGCGCAGCAAAAAGAAAAAGGAGGCTTAACCCCTCCTCCGCTCAGGCGACCCGTCAAAAATTCATTGGCTTCCCGCGTCGCTTGACGGCATAAATGCCGCGTGTCCAAAGCTGATAATCTCGTCAAGTATCTTGCCTACGAGTCCCACGATAAAAAGTGGGTCTCGGATAAGCTCATTTATTTGCTCTCCGGCGATCCGGTGATTCCCCCCTTCTCTGCCGCCGCCATGAAGTTGGCGCAAATTTCGCGGGACGAAAATTGCCAGATGGAGGACGTCGGTGCGATCATCCGAATGGATCCCGGCCTGGCTTCCGATGTGATCCGCGTGGCCAGCTCGGTGGGCTTTGCCGCCCGCCGCATATCGAGCATCGACCAGGCGATGATGCTCATTGGGATGCAACAAATTCGCCGGATCGCCTTTGCGATGGGGGTGATGAAAAATTTTGAGCATCTCAAATCGAAGGTGGATTGGGGCGCCTTTTGGCTGCACAGCATCATGGTGGCTCGTCTCACTGAGCGCGTGGCCGCGGCGTATCGTCCGCCGTGCGGTTCGGAATATCTCGCCGGGTTGCTGCACGATTGCGGCAAGTTGTTGCTTGAACATTATTTTCCGGAGGAGTTTGATTCCATCATCATTCGCGCCACCGAACGTGCGTGCGGGCACGTGATGGTGGAACGCGAATTTCTCGGCATCACCCACGCCCAAATCGGCGCGGCTATTTGCGAATGCATGCAGGCGCACCTCGAGGTGATTCGCGCGGTGTGGTATCATCACGATCCATTCAACACCACGCTCGATACCCAGCCGGACAACAGCAAGTTTCTCTCCGCCTGCGTGGCGGTGGCGGATGCGTTGGTGAACTACAAACAGCTCAACATTTTCGGCGCGCGCATTATGGATTACGATCAGCCTTTCGAGGAGTTGCCCGAGTGGCAATTTTTGGGCCAATACCAAATGAGCTACGGACTGGAATTGGATTTGGACAAGGAACTCGAGGAGGCCAAATCCGATCTCAAATCTTTCGGGCTGTAAGCCGGATTTTTTTCCGATGACTGAATCCACGCTCACTTCCGCGCAGAAAGCGCTGGCAATTAATTTTGATCGTGGCCAGTACGGCACCTTTGCCGAGATTGGCGCGGGGCAGGAAGTGGCGCGGTGGTTTTTCCGCGTGGGCGGCGCCTCCGGCACGGTGGCGAAAAGTATGAGCGCCTACGATATGGCGGTGAGCGACGCCATCTATGGGCCCTCCAAACGCTACGTCAGCGAGGATCGCCTGCGCCATATGCTGGATCACGAATACGGTTTGCTTGACCAGCGCCTCGCGCCCGAGCGCGGCGCGGACACACGTTTTTTTGTGTACGCGAACACCGTAGCCACCCGTAGTTTTAGCCGTCAACAGGATGGTCAGGGCTGGATGGGTATTCGTTTTCAAACCGCGCCCGGTAAATCGCCCAGCGAATTGGTGCTGCACGTGCGATTGCTGGATACGGACAATCTGAAACAACAGGAGGCCGTCGGCATCATCGGCGTGAACCTCATACACGGCGCAATGGAATCGCACGCAGATCCCGAGCGATTGGTCGGCAGCCTCCTCGATGGCCTCGGCCCACGCCGCGCGGAGGTGGGCTTGGCGCGTTTTAGCGGGCCGGATTTCGAAGGGGTGGACAACCG
>JAPKDK010000095.1 GCA_028872645.1 Verrucomicrobiota bacterium | reverse complement strand
GCGGCATTGCAACTCCTCCGTGGCTAAACGCCACTGAGGTAACCTTGAAGACATCGCCATGGACGGCACCGTCAACCAAGGAACTTGTTTGAAGTTATCGGGTTTTACCGCTGGCCGCGGGGTTCGGAAACGGACCCCCGGCCAGTTGGTCTTTTCACAGGTCTTTCCAAAAGCCCCCTTCTCTGCTAACCTCCGTTCAAGGAGGCGCGAGCTGAAAACCCCATCCACTCTCATCATCGGCGGCGGCATTGTGGGTCTCGCCACCGCACGGCAATTGCTGCGCCAACATCCCGGCGCGGACGTCACCGTACTGGAAAAAGAAGCCGCGCCCGGCCAACACCAAACCGGCAACAACAGCGGCGTCCTCCACTGCGGCCTCTATTACACCCCCGGCTCGCTCAAAGCCCGCCTCGCCGTCGAGGGCATTCGCGAGATGGCCGAGTTTTGCGCGGAACATCAAGTGCCGCACGAGATTTGCGGCAAACTCGTCGTGGCCACCAACCCCGCCGAGGTCGCCCGCATGGAGAAACTTTTTGAACGCGGCCAAGCCAATGGACTCCAAGGCATCGAAAAATTAAACCGCGACCAAATGTGCGAAATCGAACCGCACGTCGGCGGCCTCGCCGCGCTCAAAGTACCGCAGGAAGGCATCGTCGACTACCCCGCCGTGGTCACCGCCTTGGTCAAAAACATTGAAAAAATGGGAGGGGAAGTCATCACCAACGCCCGCGCCACTGGCTTCCGCGAAGGTAGCGAATGGACGGTCGAAACCCCTGCGGGCGATTTCTCCGCCGATTGGATTATCAACTGCGCCGGCCTCCATTGCGACCGCGTCAGCCAGCTCGCCGGCCAAAAGCGTGATCTTCGCATCGTCCCCTTTCGCGGCGAATATTTTCAGCTTAAACCCGAATCGCAACACCTCGTCCGCCATCTCGTTTACCCCGTGCCTGACCCCGCCTTTCCATTTTTGGGCGTCCACTTCACGCGCCTCATCGGCGGCGGCATCGAGGCCGGCCCCAACGCCGTGCTCGCCTTCGCTCGCGAAGGCTATCGCAAAACCAATCTGAATTTGCGCGACCTCTTCGACGCCCTCACATACGTCGGCCTTTGGCGGTTCGCTCTGAAATATCCAAAAATGTGCGTGAATGAATTGCACGGTTCATTCAGCAAAAAACATTTCTGCAAACAATTGCAAAAACTCGTGCCCGACATTCAGCCTTCCGATTTGGAACCCGGCGGAGCCGGCGTGCGTGCCCAGGCGATGACACCTGAAGGCGGCCTTGTGCAGGATTTCCATTTCGCCCGCGGCACCCGCGCCCTACACGTCCTCAACGCCCCCAGCCCCGCCGCCACCGCCTCACTCGCCATCGGCACGGAAATCATCAATCAACTTGAATTTAACTAAATAACAAAAATGAAAATCCTCATCACCGGCGGCGCTGGTTATCTCGGCTCCATTATGACTCCCCACCTCCTCGGCCTCGGCCACGAGGTCACTGTGTTGGACAATTTTTTGTTCCGCCAAAACAGCCTCTGCGATTGTTGCCATCTCGACACCTTCAACATCGTGCGCGGCGACTGCCGCGATGCCGACGTGGTGAAGCCATTGCTCAAGGTCGCCGACGTCATCATCCCACTCGCTGCGCTCGTCGGCGCACCGTTGTGCAATGACGACAAAGCCGCCGCTGAAAGCGTGAATCACGGCGCGGTGAAACTCATTTGCGACCTCGCCAGCGCCGATCAACGTATCATTATGCCCATCACCAACAGCGGCTACGGCGTGGGCGAAGAAGGCAAATTTTGCACCGAGGAAACTCCGCTGCGCCCCATCACACTGTACGGAAAAACAAAAGTCGCTGCCGAAGCCGAAGTGCTCGCGCGCGATAATAGCGTGAGCTTCCGCCTCGCCACCGTCTTCGGAATGGCCCCGCGAATGCGGCTGGATTTGCTCGTGAACGACTTCGTTTACCGCGCCGTGAATGACCGCGCTCTGCTGATTTTTGAGGGCCATTTCAAGCGCAACTTCATTCACGTGCGCGACATCGCCCGCGTGTTCCAACACGCCATCGATAATTTCGACGCGATGAAAGGCAAGCCTTACAACGCCGGTCTTGAAGAAGCCAATCTCTCCAAGCTCGAATTGTGCGCCAAAATTCAGGGGCACCTGCCAAAGTTTGTGTACGTGGAAGCCGAGGTGGGCGAAGACCCCGACAAACGCGATTACATCGTGTCCAACAAACGCCTGCTCGACACCGGTTTTGAAACCGAATGGGATCTCGACCGCGGCATCACTGAGCTCATCAAAGGCTACACCATCATCCGCAACACAATTTACTCAAACGTGTAATGCCTGCGCCGAGTGACATCACCGCGCTCATTCTCGCCGGCGGCTTCGGCACGCGCGTGAAGGATTTACTCGGCGACCTCCCCAAGCCAATGGCGCCCGTTAACGGCAAACCCTTTGTCGAATGGATCGTCCGCTGGCTCAAAGCCCAAGGCGTGCGCGACGTGGTGATCTCCACCGGTTACGGTTCGGAATATGTGGTAAACCACTTTTCCACACAGCCCGTTCCGGAAATGAACGTGCAATGCGTAGCCGAACTCAAACCCATGGGAACCGGCGGCGGCCTGGCCTTTGCCGCAGCAGAATGCGGCGCATCTCCCGAAGCGTGGTTGGTTGCGAATGGCGACTCGCTCATTTTCGCAAACGTGGCCGCGGTGTGCAATGACCTCGGCGAAGCCGATGGCGTGATGATCACCCGCGCCGTGCCGGACACCGCCCGCTACGGCAGCGTGCACACCGATGCCTCCGACCGCATCACCGCCTTCGAAGAGAAACAACCCGGCGCGGGCCACATCAACGGCGGCATTTATTTGCTGCGCCATTCGGTGCTGGAAAGCTTTCCAGAAACACGCCCGTTGAGTTTGGAGCGCGAAGTGTTTCCCAATCTGCTCAATAAAAAAAACGGCCTCCGAGCCCATCCCGTGGAAGCCGCATTCCTCGACATCGGCACGCCGAAAACCTTGCCCCAAGCAGAGGCATTCGTGACGGAAAACCAGGCCCAATTCGCCTGAAAACCGCCTGAAACAGCCTTTCAAAATTAGGCTGTTTTTAGCAAATAAGTAGCTATTTTTCCGATTTTTCTTCAAATATAGCCTCAGTTCAAAGAGTGGCACGGCACTTGCTGCTCGTACGTGGGCAGGTTCATTTTTTCCTGCCAGAAAAAGGTCTAAATATGACGACGAAGGGCAGGAAATGATTATTACTCGCACCCCCTATCGAATCTCGATGTTTGGCGGCGGCACGGACTATCCGGGCTGGTACCGCGAACACGGCGGCGCCGTGCTTTCCACCACCATCGACAAGTATTGCTATATTAACGCGCGCCATTTGCCGCCGTTTTTCGACCATCAATTTCGCGTGGTGTATTCGCAAATCGAGAGCACTAATACTATTGAAGAAATACAGCATCCCTCGGTGCGCGCCACGCTGAAATTTATGAATCTCAATCGCGGGATTGAGATTCATCACGACGGCGACCTTCCCGCCCGCAGCGGAATGGGCAGCAGCTCCGCTTTCACGGTCGGTTTACTCAACGCCCTCTACGCCCTCAAAGGCCACATGGCCACGAAGGAACAACTTGCCAATGAAAGCATTCATTTAGAACAGGATTTGTTGAAAGAAACCGTCGGCTCACAGGATCAAGTCAACGCAGCGTACGGCGGATTCAACCACATCACCTTCCACACCTCCGGAGAAATTTCGGTGCGACCGGTCATCATTCCGCCCGATCGGCTGAATGAACTCACGTCGCATCTTATGCTTTTTTACACGGGCATCAAACGCACCGCCGATAAAGTGGCCGGAAGCTACGTGCCCTCACTTGAAAAGAAACGCCGCCAACTTCGCATCCTGCGCGATATGGTGGAGGAAGCCCTCGCCGTCCTCTGCGGTCACGGGCCCATCAAAGAATACGGCGAGCTGCTGCACGAAAGTTGGCTGACTAAACAGGCGATCAGCGAAAAAATTTCCAACGACGCCATCAGCGAACTCTACAACGCCGCGCGCGATTCCGGTGCCATCGGCGGCAAAATTACCGGCGCAGGCGGAGGCGGCTTTATGTTGCTCTTCGTGCCGCCGCAGTTTCAACCCGCTGTGCGCGAGAAACTCAATCGCCTCATTCACGTGCCGTTTAACTTTGAGACAGCCGGAAGTCAGGTGATTTTTTACGACCGCGACCAGGACTATTCAGCCGCCGAAGCGGACAATAAATCCCGGCAATTAGCTGAATTCCGTGAACTGGACGACGTGGAGGCCACCGCCGAAGCGCTCGCTAATTTTGCTTAAACTATGAGACCCCCATTCATTTGCGAACCCGAAACCGCCGCTGCCGAATTGACCGCGGGCGGTTTGCCGCGTTGGACGCCTGAGGAGTTGATCGCTTTCGAGGACGACATCGCAGACGAATTTAACGCCTCAAAAATCAAAGCGCCGGTGCATCTGTATTCCGGCAATGAACGCGAGATGATCGATGTATTCGATCGCGTGCGCGCGGATGATTGGGTGCTGTGCTCGTGGCGCAGTCATTACCAATGCCTCCTCAAAGGCGTGCCGGCGGATGAAGTGAAGGCCGAAATTATGGCTGGCCATTCCATCACTTTGAATTTTCCCGAGTACCGCGTGTTGAGTTCCGCAATCGTGACCGGCGTGCTTCCCATCGCCGTCGGCCTCGGCCTTGGCATCCAGCGCGAGGGCGGCAAAGAACGCGTGTGGTGTTTCCTGGGCGAAATGACTTCCGAAACCGGTTCAGCTCATGAGTGCGTCAAGTATGTACAAAACCATGAGCTGCCGGTGCACTTTGTGATTGAGGACAACGGCAAAAGTGTTTGCACCGACACCCGCGAAACGTGGGGCGTGGACACGCTCACTTATGAAAACGCCGACAATCCGTACGTCACTTACTACCAATACGAAACCAAATACCCGCACGCCGGCGCTGGCCAGCGCGTACAATTTTAAGCACGGACGCTATGAAACTGCTGAAATATTTTGATGAACTAAAACGCTCGATGGAATACCTCGCCGAAGATCCGGCCACGGTGTTCCTTGGCCAAGCCGTCGCCTGTCCCGGCACGGCGATGAGTAACACGCTCAAGGAAATTTCCAACGACCGCAAAGTAGAATTGCCCGTGAACGAAGATATGCAAATGGGAATGACCAACGGCCTCGCGCTGCAAGGCAAACTGCCGGTCAGCATTTTCCCGCGTTGGAATTTTCTGCTGCTTGCCACCAATCAACTGGTCAACCACCTCGATAAATTTAGCGAGATGTCCGCTGGCGGTTACCAACCCAAAGCCATCATCCGCACCAGCATCGGCTCGCAACGACCGCTACATCCGGGGCATCAGCACATTGACGATTTCACCGATGCCTACCGTAAAATGCTGAAAAACGTGGAGGTTATCCGGCTGGAAGAAGCGGAGGAAGTTTTCCCCGCCTACGAAAAAGCCCGCACGCGGGAGGATGGCAAGAGCACGATTCTCGTGGAATACGGAGATTTTTATAATGAAAAATAGCGCCCCCATCGCTGACCTCAAAACTGCCCTCGGCCCGTGGCCGTTGATGCGTAATAACATCACGCGGGCGGATTTGGATTGTCTCGTGGAATTTTTGCAGCAGGATGATCCCATTCTCACGCAGTCGACGAACGTGCGCGAGTTCGAGCGCGAATGGAGCGAGTGGTTGGGCGTGAAGCACAGCGTGTTCGTGCATTCCGGCTCGGCGGCGAACCTCGTGACGATGGCGGCACTCCGCCAGCTCAAGGGCGAAGGCGAAGTGATTGTGCCAACGCTGACGTGGGTGAGCGACATCGCGGCGGTGCTGCACGCGGGCTTGACTCCGGTGTTTGTGGATATCGATCCGCGCACGCTCGGGATGGATATCTCTCAAGTGCTCGACAAAGTGAACGACAAAACACAGGCCGTTTTTCTGACGCACGTGTTGGGTTACAACGGACTGGATCAGCGTTTGCTCGATGAACTTGATGAACGCAACATCCCGTTGATTGAAGATTGCTGCGAGGCGCACGGCGCGACGTTCAATGGCCGGCGCGTGGGCAGCATGGGTTGGGCTTCAAACTTTTCGTTTTATTACGCGCACCATCTCAGCACGGTGGAGGGTGG
Source organism: Verrucomicrobiota bacterium (assembly GCA_028872645.1). Lineage (GTDB taxonomy): Bacteria > Verrucomicrobiota > Verrucomicrobiia > Limisphaerales > UBA1100 > JACNJL01. The sequence continues at coordinate 3,885 of JAPKDK010000095.1, read as the reverse complement.
AATGGTTTGCACAAATGACGATGCACTTTACGAAGCCATCCGCATTTATCGTTCGCACGGAATGGTGCGCGAGGCTTCGGAACAATCAACCAAAGAACGTTACCAATCCGAGCATCCTGATTTGAATCCGGAATTTATTTTCGCCTATCCCGCTTACAACGTGCGCGGCACGGAACTCAACGCGGTGATTGGGCGCAATCAATTGAATCGTTTGGACGACAACAACGCCATTCGCACGCGCAACTTGAAACGCTTTTTGAACGGCTTGGATTCGGCGAAGTACCAAACGGATTTTGCAGTCAAGGGCAGCAGCAATTACGCGTTCACGTTGATTTTGCGCAGTCCGGACGATGCGTTGCGCGATCGCGTGGAAAGCACATTGCGCGAATGGAAAGTGGAATTTCGCCGCGGCACGGCCGGCGGTGGCAATCAATTGCGCCAGCCTTATGCCCGCGAGCGGTTTGGCGATGAATACAAAAATTATCCCTTTACGAATCACGTGCATTTTTACGGCTGGTACATTGGGAACTATCCCGACCTTGAGCCCGAACGCATCACGCTGCTGACTGAACTGTTGAACACCCTGTGACGATGATAAAATCTTTAAACAAACAACTCGACGTGCTGTTCGTCTCGCCCGATTCCTCGGCGAAGGCGTATCAGGAATTGGCCAAAAAATATTCCGCCATCGAGACTCCCACTTGGTCTTTACTGCTGGCGCAAGCCTGCCGGAGCAATGGGTTTGAGGCGGCGATTTTGGACACCGGCGCGGAGCGACTTACGCTGGAGCAATCGGTGCGGCGCATCGACGAGGCCAACCCGCGCCTCGTTTGCCTGACAGTTTATGGACAGAACCCAAACTCCGGCACGACCAATATGATCGGTGCCATCGCGTTGGCGCGCGGGTTGAAGGCGGCTTATCCGGAATACAAAATCGCAATCGTCGGCTCACACACGAGCGCGCTGCCGTTGGAAGTGTTGGCGGAGGATAGCATTGATTATGTGCTGTTGAATGAAGGCGTTTATGCGGTGCAAAATTTGTTGCGCTCCAATCTCGATGACGAGGTGGAGAAGGTGAAGGGCATCGGCCACAAGCTGCACGGGCGGCCCTGGCTTAATGCGCCGGAGCACGTGGTGCCGCAGGAACGGATGGACATCGATCTACCGGGCTACGCGTGGGATTTGCTGCCGTACGACAAGCGTCCCTTGGATTTGTATCGCGCGCATTTTTGGCACGCGGAGTTTGACCACGCTAAGCGCACGCCGTTTGCGGCGATTTACACTTCGCTTGGCTGCCGGTTTGCCTGCAATTTTTGTATGATCAATATCGTGAACCGCGAGGATAACAGCGATGGCATCAACTCATCGGACTCACGCAAAATGCGGTATTGGTCGCCGGACTTTATCACGAAAGAATTCGAGACACTCGCCAATCTCGGCGTGGAGACGTTGCGGATTTCGGATGAAATGTTTTTCCTGGATAAACGGTACTTCGAGCCGTTGCTCAATAATATCATCGACCGCGAACTGCAGCTCCGGATGTGGGCGTACTCGCGCATCGACACGGTACGTCCGAAGTATCTCGATCTGTTCAAACGCGCGGGCATTGGCTGGCTGGCGCTCGGCGTCGAGGCCGGCAACCAAGCGGTGCGGCGCGAAGTTTCGAAGGGGTCGTTTAAGGACATCAACATCCGCGAAGTAGCGCGCGAAATTCGCGAGGCAAACGTGAACATCATTTCCAATTACATTTATGGCTTCCCGGATGACACCCACGAGACGATGCAGCAAACACTCGACCTCGCACTGGAGCTGAATACCGAGATGACCAATATGTATCCGTGCCAAGCCCTGCCCGGCAGTCCGCTTTATCACGAGGCCAAACAAAACGGCTGGCCGCTGCCGGCCAACTATGAGGGTTACGCTTTTTTGTCGTACGAAAGCCAACCGCTGCCCACGAAGCACCTGAGCGCCGCCGAGGTGGTTCGCTTCCGAGATGATGCTTGGCAGACTTATTTCACCAACCCCGATTACCTTAATTTAGTTGAGAGAAAATTCGGCCGTGCCCAGCGCCTGAACGTGGAGGACATGGCCAAAGTCCCCCTGCCCCGTCAATTACTGGAAACTGAAGCACCGGAAACCTGCCTCGCATGATTCTCCTATGACGATCGCCTGCCAAGACCTCCACACGGAGACCGAGTCCTCAAGCTCAGATTTGCTTGAGGATTTCGCGGTGGCCGCGCCCTTCGCATCGCCGGCGGCTGCAGCCTCGTTGACTCCAACGATGTTGGGAAGTTTTGGCACGAAATCAGACACACTCGCGGCATTGCAGCCGTTGGTGAAAAAGGCGGTGGTGCCGAAGCTCATTAGTTTTACCGTGGCGGAATGGTCGGCGTTGCCGGTGGAAATCACTCAGGAAATTGCCGCGCGATTTGACGGCGGGCAAGTAGTGTTCCGCAGCAGCGCGGTGAATGAAGACGGTGAGAAGCAATCACAAGCAGGCGCATTTGCCTCGTGTCTGGACGTGGACAGCAGTCAGCCGCGCGCGGTGTGGAGCGCGGTGGAAGAGGTCATCGAGTCGATGGATGAGTGTCCGGAAAACCAAGTTCTAGTGATGACGATGGTGACGGATGTGACTTTGAGTGGCGTAATTATGACGCACGAGCTGGACAGCGGCGCGCCGTATTATGTGCTGAATTACGATGACGAAACTGGCAAGACCGATACCATCACCGGCGGCAGCGTGGTCAATAAAACGGTTTTGGTGCATCGCGATTATGTGACTGATCACGTTGATTCGCCGCGCGTGGCGGAGTTGCTGGAGCTGGCGCGCGAGCTGGAAGGCTTGTGCGATCGCGGCACGCCGTTGGATATTGAATTTGCAAAAACTCGCGATGGCCAATTGCATTTGCTGCAGGTGCGGCGCATCACGGTGCAGGAAAACTGGAACCGCCGCATCAGCCGTCACGTAAGCGAGGTATTGTTTCAGGCGGGCGAATTTTTCACGCGCCACTCCCAACCTCGCAAAAACTTGGCCGGTGCACGCACCATTCTCGGGCAGATGCCGGATTGGAACCCCGCTGAAATCATCGGCACGCGCCCGCGGCCGCTGGCGATCTCTCTGTACCGGCATCTCATCACCGATTCTATTTGGCAGGAAGCCCGCGCGGAGATGGGTTACCAACCGGTGCCCAGCACGCCGCTGATGCTCACGCTCGGCGGCCAGCCGTACATCGATGTGCGTGCGAGTTTCAATTCGTTCCTGCCCGCCGGCTTGCCCACCGAAACACGTGAGCGACTGGTTGATGCCTGGATGGATCGGCTGGAGGCCAATCCCAAGCTGCACGACAAAGTGGAATTTGAAGTGGCGCAGACGGTGTTGGATTTTAATTTCGACGAAGATTTTCAAAACCGCTACGGCGATGTGCTCGAGCCGGATGAGTTTCTTGATTACCGAATTCAACTCGCAAAAATTACCGCCGCCAATCTTAGTCTTGCGCCCGGTGCTTCGTTGCCGAGGGCGCTGGAAAACATCCAGCAACTCGAGGCGTTGCAAACCCAGCGCCATTCGCTCAACGATTTGGCGCGGCTGCCGGCGTTGCTGGATGAATGCCGCACGCTGGGCACTCAACCTTTTTCGGTGATTGCGCGGCACGCATTTATGGCGGAAGCGATTTTGCGTTCGGCCGTCACACGTGGCGCGCTTTCGGGCCAAAGATTGGCGGCCTTTAAGCGCACGCTCCGCACGGTGACGGCGGATTTCACCGGCGACTTTGCTGAAGCCCTTACGCAACCGCGCCGCCGCCCGGAGTTTCTCGCCAAGTACGGCCATCTGCGGCCGGGCACGTATGACATCACCTCGCCGCGTTACGATCAACGCGATGATTT
>JAPKDK010000392.1 GCA_028872645.1 Verrucomicrobiota bacterium | reverse complement strand
GAGGTTGATCGACTGAAGGAAGCGGGCCTGCCTGTGCCGAAGGATGCGCTGGTACAGAAGATTTGGATTTCCGACCTGTATCAGGGACCACGTGTGCGGGTTTTTGAGATGAGCATCGAAGGTCCATTGAATGACCAATGGCCTCCTGCAAGTCATCAAGGGATAGTTGGCAAGGAAACAGATAAGACCAGTTTGGATGTTCAACAAATCCTACTTAATTTTGCCAGCGAAGCTTTTCGTCGTCCGGTTCAGTTAGAGGAGATTGCCCGATACATAGGCTTTGTCCGAAGTCAGGTGACTTCTGGAATGGCTGAAGACGAGGCTTTGAAGCAGGCATTGACTGCAATTCTGACCTCGCCCCGTTTTCTTTTTTTAGATGAAGGAGGAGCAACTAAGGAAAAGCAATTGGACGGTTTTCAGTTGGCCTCACGGCTTTCATACGCGTTGTGGTGTTCAACTCCTGATGAGCGTTTGCTGCGATTGGCTGCCGAGAGGCGTTTGTGCCAGCCTTCTACTCTGAAGATGGAAACCGAACGTCTTCTGAAGGACCCTCGATCTGAAGCATTTATTCGACACTTTGCTGATGCCTGGCTACGCCTCGATAAAATTGGTTCCATGCCGCCAGGCACGAAACACTTTCCAACCTATTTCCGCGATCGCCTTGAGAGTGCCATGAAGAACGAGACTTATCATTTTGTGAGCCATGTGCTTCAGGGTAACCGTCCCATCTCGGAGTTTATTAATGCACGTTACAGTTTTCTCAATGGGGCGCTTGCCCGGCATTACGGTGTGCCTGATGTCAAAGGAGAAGAATTTCGTCGAGTAGTCCTCCCTATCCAATCGCGCCGCGGCGGGTTGTTGGGTCATGCAAGTGTTTTGACCGCCACGGCAAACGGGGTTGAAACCTCTCCGGTGACTCGCGGGGTTTGGGTGTTGGAAAGCCTTTTGGGTAAACCTCCTTCGCCACCACCACCGGACGTGACACCCATAGAGCCGGACACACGTGGGGCTGTCACTATTCGAGAGCAACTGGCTAAGCATCGTAATGTGGCCGCATGCGCCGATTGTCATGCCAAGATAGATCCGTGGGGGTTCGCACTGGAATCCTTCGATCCGATTGGTGGCCTGCGCGCGCACTATCCGGGTGCCAAGGGCCGGGGCAAGGGCCGGGGCAAGGGCCGGCCCATTGATGCATTCAGCCGATTGCCCTCCGGCGAACAGGTTCGCCACGAGGAGGATTTACGGCAATTGCTTGCCGCTCGCAAAACTGAGCTAACGCGGAATTTAACTCAAAAACTCCTGTTACATTCCACCGGACGTAAACCCACATTTCGCGATCAAAAGACCGTGAATCGCATTGTTAAACAATCCCTCGACGGTAACAACGGCTTCCGGGATCTGGTCCACGCCGTCATTAACAGCGAACTCTTCACCCGCCGCTGATTGATCATGCGAAACAGTTGCCTTCTATTTCTTGCTTTTCCACTCGCCGTTGGCGCGCAATGGGAAAAGCACGTCATTGTAGAATCCTCCGGCATGATCAACTCGGCCGTGGCCGCTGACTGGAATGGCGACGGCCGGATGGATGTGATCGCTTCTCTTGATAACAAAGTTATCCTCTTTGAGAGTCCCGAATGGGGGGCGCACACGCTGCACGTTTTCGGCCCAGGCCAATCTCGCAACAAACCCCGAAGCGCCTGCATCCACAGTTGCCTGATGGATGTCGACGGGGACGGAGATCAGGATTTTATAGGATCTAACAATACGGTTTTCTGGTTGGAATGTCCGGCAAAGCCGCTAGGCGGCCCGTGGGAATACCGCACGGTCGATGATGAAATCCTCGGCACCCACTGCCTCATTACAGGAGATGTAAATCAGGATGGTCAG
>JAPKDK010000094.1 GCA_028872645.1 Verrucomicrobiota bacterium | reverse complement strand
TTGAATCCACCTTTGTGCTCACCTTCACGGGCACAAAAGAAGCGCCGGGGACTTTCACTTTCAAACAGGACGTTCGCGTGCAGATTGTTGATGAACCCTTAATCTGGGTTGAAAATTGGCACGTGGTTTCGGATGAAGAAGTGCGGCGAGGTGAACCCATTTGTACTCTGGCCACGCTTACGAGCACCAATGTCATTAACGCGCCCAAGAGCGGGCGGATCACCTTTGTTCACAGGGAACTCGTCCCCTCAAACGGCAAAATAGCCACCATCGATTATACGCGGACGATTGCCTATTACATGCTCGTATTTTGTGGCCTGATTGGAGCTATCATCCAGGGCAAATTCATCGGGCCTCTTGTAAACTGGCTGGGCGAAAAATGGTTAATCGTTGTCGGCCTTGCTTTATTGGGGGTAAGTCTTGCGTGGCTACCACTCGCGAATGCACCGCACCTTTATTTGCTGCTCGGTGCATTAGCTTTGTTCTCCGTCAGCTCCAGTGTGTACCGCGCGCCAACTTACGGGCTGATTTCCCTCAACGCAGGCCCAAATGAGCAGGGCGAGGTTATGGGGGTCACTCAAAGCATCGGCAGCCTCGCGCGGATCATTGGGCCGTTGATTGCGTTGGGGCTTTTGGATGTGTCCATCAAATTACCTTATTTTATTTGTGCCGCCATCGCAGTGGTGGCGGCGATCGTCGCCGCGTTTTTGTTGAAGCCAGCTGACAAAGCTGCGCTGGTTGCCGAGGCGAGTCTTCGCGAAAAGGAAGTCGAAGAAAAGGCCTCCAATAAGAGAATTAATCTGCGAGACAAAGTGGCCAATGAAGAGGGAATAGAGGGTGAATCCCAAAAAGAGGAGAGTCCCAAGCGCATCAATCTGCGCGCGAAGCCGGCGGAAGATGTGGGTTCGGAGGCCAACGAAAAGGACGAGGAATGATTCGTAACGTGTTGTTTGATTGGTCCGGCACTTTGGTGAACGATTTGCCTGCGGTGTGGCGCGCCACCAATTATACCTTCACCCGATCCGGTTTTCCGGAAATGAGCCTTGAGGAGTTTCGCGCGGAGTTCAGCCTGCCCTTCGATGAATTCTACGAACGCGTCACGCCTGGCGTACCTTTGGAGCAACTGGAGGAATGGTACAAACTCAGCTTTGCTGACGAGCAAAAAACCATCGAACCGCTGCCATTTGCACAGGAGTTTTTTAGCTTTTGCAAATCAAAGCACCTGCGCACTTTTTTGCTGAGCACCATTCACCCGGATCATTACCGCGAGCAGTCTGCGCGCATTGCGTTTGATTTTGATCACGCTTATGTGCGCGTGATGGATAAGCGAGTGCGTATAGCCCAAATTCTCAGCGAACAAAATCTACTTGCCGAGGAAACGATGTTCATTGGCGACATGCAGCATGATGTGGAAACCGCTCATGCGGGCGGCATTCATTCCTGCGCTGTACTGACCGGTTACAATTCCCGCGAACAGCTGCAGGCAGCAAAGCCGGAACTCATCGTGGAACACTTGGGCGAGTTGGGGAAATTATTGGAGGAATCCGAAATGGCATGGCCCGTGCCAGTTTCTACCGATGGATGACACCATCACCATTGCCGATCTCGAAGTACGCTCGCGCGTGGGCGTGCCGGACGAGGAGCGCGCATCTCCACAGCGGCTTTTGTTCACTGTGGAAATGGAGCACGACTTTGCCGCTGCCGCCACGGCTGATGCAATTGGTGACACGATTGATTACCACGCGGTGACGATGGCTCTCACAGAAATGGCGGAAGCCGGGGAATGGCGGTTGATTGAGAAACTTGCGGAGGATGCGGCAGCGCTGGTGCTTACAAAATTCCAGCCGAATTGCGTGCGGGTGGAGGTGAAGAAGTTTATTCTGTCTCAAACCCGCCACGTATCTGTGCGCATTGAGCGCCGACGTTAATCATTCTTTTCCTCCTTCGGTTTGGGTGGGACGAAGGGGCGGTTTTCGATAATTAACTCACGGATTTCTCTAGGCTTCTTTTGGTGATGTGAGGCCAGTCCCGCGGCGAGTCCGCTTACATAAGCCGAGGATGCCGAAGTGCCGGTGACGGCGTAGGTGCGCTCGCCAAATCGCACCGGATGCGTCCCGCGCGCGGCGACATCGATGAAGTTGCCGCGATTGGCGTATGCCGTCAGCTCGCCGTTGGGGCGCGTGGCGGTGACGGCCATCACTTGCGGATGCGCAGCGGGGAAATGCGGCGTGGTGACCGGTTCGTTACCGGCGGCGCCCACGAAGAGTACGCCGTTTTTATGATGCGTGGCGATGATGCGTTGGAGCAACGAACTGGCTTGATAGCCGCCGAGGCTGAGGTTGATGATGGTTGCGCCATTATTCACCGCCTCGGTGATGCCGTTGGCAATGTTGAATGAGTTGGCGTTTGCGCTCGCGCCGAAAACATCTACTGGCAAAATACGCACGGGGCTGTTTTGCACACCCAAATCTTTATTCGCCAAGCCGCGCAAAATAATTCCGGCCATTGAAGTGCCGTGGGTGGGCGCGTGGTTCGGAGGCGTGAATGGATCGGCCATCGAAAGCGCGGGCAAGAGGAACCCAGGTTGGTCGAGTTCGGCGGGTTGCACGGCGGTGTCGATGAGGCCAATGATGAGTTGGCCTTTAGTGTCCACATCTTCTGGTCGCACGGACACGGGTAGCACGCCCGCGACGCCTGCCACCAAAACGGGCGTGGCGGGGCGAGGGTATAAATGCACGTCATCGATTATATCCGTGACACCCAGTTCGGCCATCGCCTGACGCGCAGCGGCCATGGCGCGAGGGTCGGTGAATTTGAGCTGCGCCACATTGGCGACTTTGATGAAACCGAGCAGGTCGGCATTAAAGAGTTTGGCCAACGCGGCTGCGTCCTGCCCGGGGCGAAAGATGACGGCGAGTTGGTTGGGCGCGATCCTGGGCTTGGGAACCGGTTCCGCCATCGGTTCGGTTTCGGCGATAGTATTAGCTAGGTAAACCTCCAGTTTTCCGGGTTCGCCGGGGCGCGCGATGAGCGTGTAGTGAAGGTCGCCCAGCAGAAATCGCAATGCTTCGTCTACGGGCTTGGGCTTGAACTTCACTGAAACAGGTCGATTAAGACCCGCTTGCATGCGCACTTGCCAGCCGGTTTCGCGCTGAATGCCGCCGAGCACTTCGACCAATGATGCGTCTCGCACGTCCAAGGCGAGGTGCTTGCGAAAGGCGTTCCACGTGATTTCCTTTTCGGCAGCGAACAAAGGTTCGGGCAGGGCCAAAAATGCTAAAACTGCAACTATGACACGAAATTTCAAGGCCGAAGTTTACCCGTTCTTCGCCTTAAATTTCAATGTTTTTGGCTTGCGGGACCTGGGATATACCTGTTAATAACTCCGCATATGGCAGCTATCGGACGATTCCAAAAAGGAGACGACATCTTTTACGCCAAGGTTGTTGACGGTAAACTTTACAAACTAAAGGGCGATGTTTTCGGTTCGCCTTCCTTCGTCAAACGCGGCATCACGCCCACGCGCAGCATTAAAACGCTGACACCGGTTGATCCGAGCAAGGTGATTGCGGTGGGACTCAATTATGCAGATCACGCGCGCGAATCCAACCTTAAGCCGCCCGCGCAGCCGCTCTTTTGGCTGAAGGCTCCCACTTCATTGATTCCCGATGGCGGTAAAATTCTTTTACCTTTTCCCAGTCACCGCAATGATTATGAGGCGGAACTGGCCATTGTGATTGGTCGCCGCGTGCGCAACGTTGCCCCGCAAGCCGCCGGCCGCTATATCTTTGGCTATACATCGGCGCAGGATATTAGTGATCGCGACATTCAACAAAGCGAAAGCCAGTGGGCACGCGCCAAGAGCTTCGATACCTTTACCCCGTTGGGGCCATACATCGAAACCAAGGCGGACCCGAATAACCTGACCATTCAGCTATTCAGAAACGGTGAGCTTTGCCAAAATTCCCACACCGGCCAGATGATTTTTGACTGCAATCATTTGGTCAGTTTCATTTCCACTAATATGACTTTATTGCCCGGCGACATCATTCTCACCGGAACGCCGAGTGGGGTGGGGCCCATCGAAAGCGGCGATCGCCTCGAGGTGCGCATCGGCGATATGGCTTCCCTTTGCAACACGGTAAAGTAGGGTAAGGTTGCCGCCGCGCCCACTCTCCGCTATCACTGCCGCATGCGCTGGACCAAAACGTTCATCCCCACGTTGAAAGAAGCCCCCGCCGAGGCGGAAATTCCTTCTCATCAACTTTTGTTACGCGCCGGTTTGGTGCGCAAATTAGCCGGTGGACTATACACGTTTCTGCCGGCGGGCATTCGGGTTCTCCGAAAGATCGAAGCCATCGTCCGCGAGGAAATGGATTGCGCGGGCGCGTTGGAAGTCTTGATGCCTGCCTTGCAGCCGCCGGAAATTTGGAAAGCCAGCGGCCGGTACGAGCAAGCGGCGGATGTCCTCTTCAAAGTGCGCGACAGCAAAAATCGAGAATGGCTGCTTGGCCCCACGCACGAGGAGGTCATCACCACGCTGGCCTCGACGGAATTGCAGTCGTATCGGCAGGCGCCCATTAATTTTTACCAGATTCAAACCAAGTTTCGGGATGAAATTCGCCCGCGCTTTGGGCTGATGCGCGCGCGGGAGTTCATTATGAAAGACGCGTACAGCTTCGATGTTTCCGATGAAGCGGCGATGGTGAGTTATCAAAAAATGTACGACGCGTACGTGCAGGTTTTCAAGCGATGCGGCATGACGGCGTTTCCGGTGGAGGCGGATACCGGCGTGATGGGTGGTAGACATTCGCACGAATTCATGGTGCCCGCGCCCACGGGCGAAAGCGAAGTGGCGTACACGGAAGACGGCTCGTACGCCGCTAATCTTGAAAAGGCAAACAGCCAAGGCGCGATCACCGCGACCCCGAGTGAGTGCACAGGGGAATTGGAGAAGTTCGCCACGCCAAAGGTGAAGACCATCGAGAATCTTGCGCAAGCGCCGTACAACGTCGCCGCAGAAGCTCAGATTAAAACGCTCGTGTTCATCGCCGAAGATAAACCGGCCATCGCGTTGGTGCGCGGCGACGACCAAATCAATGAATCCAAACTGTGCAGCGCGCTCGGCACAGCAATTTTTCGGGCAGCAGAAGCAGAGGAAATCCATGCCGCACTCGGTGCTCATCCCGGCAGTCTTGGCGCGGTGGGCGTGAAAGACATCCCCGTGTTTGCCGATGAACAACTGCGCAACGCGGCCGGGATGACCACGGGCGCAAATGAAGACGGTTTTCACCTTCGGAATGTAAACACCGCGCGCGATTTGCTGGATGTTAAATGGGCGGACCTCCGCACTGTGCGCGAAGGCGAGTTGAGCGAAGGCGGACATCCGTTGAAGATTCAGCGCGCCATCGAGGTGGGGCACGTCTTCAAGCTCGGCACTAAATACGCCGAGGCGCTCGGCGCCAATTTCCTCGCGGAAGACGGCAAGCAACATCCCTTCGTGATGGGCTGTTACGGGCTTGGCGTCACGCGCACGCTGCAGGCGATTATCGAATGCAGCAACGACGAGCACGGCGTGGTTTGGCCGCAAGCGGTTGCGCCGTGGCAGGTTTGCCTCACCGTGCTCGACATCGCGCCCGAGGGCGAAGTGATGGAAACCGCCCAATCCATTTACAATGAACTGACCGCTGCCGGCGTAGAAGTACTGATGGACGACCGCGACGTGCGCCCCGGTGTGAAGTTTAAAGACTCCGAGCTCATCGGCATTCCCGTGCGCGTGAGCGTGGGTGAGCGCTCGCTCAAAGAAGGCAATGTGGAATTTACAGTGCGCTCAGAGGGTGGTCGAGAAAATGTTCCCGTGGCGGAGGCGGTTGCCCGCGTGCGGGCGACGTTGTCCTGATGTTCACGCTGCACAAAACTGACGGCAATGCGCGGCGCGGCACGCTGACCACCGCGCACGGCGAAATCCAAACACCGATGTTTATGCCCGTGGGCACCCGCGCCACGGTGAAGACGCTCGACACGCGCGACCTCAACGAGCTTGAAGCGCAAATCATTCTCGGAAACACTTATCACCTCAGCCTCCGGCCCGGGTCGGAAACCATTCGTGCCGCGGGCGGGTTGCACGCGTTTATGGGTTGGGATAAACCGATCCTCACCGACAGCGGTGGGTTTCAGGTTTTCAGCTTGGCGAAGATGGCAAAGATCAAAGACGACGGCGTGGCCTTCCAATCGCACATCGACGGCTCGCCATTATTTCTTGGGCCCAAAGAAGCGATGTCCATTCAGCGCGACTTGGGCAGCGACATCGCGATGGTGTTTGATGATTGCCCGCCTTATCCCGCCGAGCGCGAACGCGTGGCGGCCGCCGTGGAGCGCACCGCGCGTTGGGCCGCCGAGTGCCGCGAACAACCGCGCGCGGATGGGCAATTGATTTTTGGAATTGTGCAGGGTGGTTGCCACGCGGATTTGCGTGAGCGCAGCGCCGCCGACATCACCGCACTGGATTTTGACGGCCACGCCATCGGCGGCCTCAGCGTGGGCGAGCCGGAACCGGAGATGCTTGCGATGGCGGCGCACACCACACCGCTGTTGCCAGCCGAAAAGCCGCGCTACGTAATGGGGCTGGGTACGCCCGCGCAGTTGGTGGAATTGGTGGCGCGCGGGGTGGATCTTTTCGATTGCGTGCTGCCCACTCGCCTCGCCCGTAATGGCACGGCGTTTACTTATGACGGCGCGTTTGCCCTCAAAGGCGCGGCGTACAAGGAAGACTTTGGGCCGATCGAGGCCGGTTGTGATTGCTTTACTTGCACCCATCACACACGCGCTTACGTGCGGCATTTACTCAACGTGGATGAGATTTTGGGGCTGCGACTGCTGACTCTGCACAATTTACGGCTGTATTTCCGGTTAATGAGTGATGTGCGTAAACACATCGAAGCGGGCACATTTGGCGGGTTTCGGGCTGAGTTCGCCTTTCGTTACACGCCCACCACCCGCGTGGCGGCACAGCGAAAAAATGCGTAAACCCACCATAAAAGCTTGCCATCGGGAGCTTTACCCATAATCTGTGCCGTCTCATTTTTGAATATGGAAAATCTAATCAGTGACGCGTGGTTCGCGATGGGTGGAGGCGGTGGTGATCAGCCCGCTTCAGGTAAAGACGCCCTCATTCAAATGCTCTGCATGTTTGGCCCTTTGTTTGCCATTATGTACGTGCTCATTTTGCGTCCGCAAAGCCAGCAACGCAAGAAGCTCGAAGCGATGGTGAAAGCACTCAAGCCGGGCGACAAAGTCATCGCCGCGGGTATCCTCGGCACGGTGGTGACGGTGAAGGACAAAAGCGTGACGCTGCGCTCTGCCGACTCCAAGCTCGAGGTCAGCAAGGGTGCCGTGGAATCAATAGTTAATGAGGACGCGGACAAGGACTAATTCCATGGAGCGAAAACAAATTCAAAAACGCCCGATGTTTTGGCGCTGGGTCATTGTACTCGCGTTGAGTATCGGCTTCGGCATCCAATGGCTGCCGCCGGAGGGTCGCCCGATGGTGGATGTCTTCGAGGAGAAAGCGCTTGATAAAGATGACGGCAAGTTCGACCTGATTCTGGAAAACATCAAGGCGGCAAAAGCCAAGGGCGAAGGCGGAGAACTGACGCTTGAAAAATGGGAGCAAGCGATCGGTACGGCTAGCCTCACCAATTATTTTCCGCTGATCGGGGATTTTAAAACTGACAAAGCCGCGCGTGAGAAAATAGGCCTTGATGGAAGCCTGAATTTGGAAATTCCTGATGGCATTCCTGATTCGGAGAAAATCGACTTAGCAGAAATATCGCGGAAAGCGGCCAACCGCTTTGTGCTGGGTAAGCTACAATCGATGGCGGCCGGCAAAGAGAAGCTAGGACAGGATCTCCGGGGTGGCACTCAATTCACCGTGCGCATTGTCAGTTCCGAAAAACAGCTGGATTCCGCCAAGCGCAAAGGCCGACTGGAACAGGCGATGGCGACCATCCGCAAACGAATCGATAAATTTGGCGTATCCGAACCCATCATTCAAAGTTCTTCGAATGATAATGAAGATCATATCATTATTCAAATCCCGGGTCTCTCCAAGGCGGATCGTGATCGGGCACGTGAGACCATCCAAAAAATTGCCAAACTGGAATTCCGCCTTGAGCATGCTCGTAGCCGCGCGGCAATCAATAGTAAGGAGGATTTTGTTCCGGGCGCAGATTTACTGAGCTACACGTTAAAGGATGAAGACAAGCAGAAATACACACGCCCTCTGTTCGTGGTTACGATGGAAGATTATCCGGAAAAATGCGTTTCTGGAAAACACATCGTGAGCGCTAGTCCGATTCGCGATCCAATCAGCGGCATGGCAAAAATTAGTTTTAGACTCGACGGCGCAGGTGCGGAGAAATTCGGGAATATCACGGAGGAGCATCAGGTTAACGGTGATGACCCGCGTGCACTGTGTATTGTGCTGGACGGTAAATTAATCTCCGCCCCCTCAATCAACAGCCGCATCCATTCGCGCGGCGAGATTAGTGGCGATTTCACTTACGACGAAGCCCGCGAACTGGCCAACTCACTGGAGAACCCGCTGGAAACCCCGGTGGAAATAATCGAGGAGCGCGAAGTGGACCCTTCCCTCGGAAGAGAATCGGTCGCCAAAGGATTTGCCGCCGCAAAGTATGGGCTCTTCGCCGTTGCGGTGTTTATGCTGGTCTATTATTTATTGTGTGGCGTCGTTGCCAACATTGCATTGGCGCTGAACATTCTCATTCTCATGGGTGTGCTTTCTTGGTTTGACGCTACGCTCACTTTGCCGGGCATCGCCGGCGTGGTGCTTACCATTGGTATGGCGGTGGACGCCAATGTGCTGATCTTCGAACGAATTCGAGAAGAATTGCGCGCCGGCAAATCGTTAAAAGGTGCCATCTCATCCGGTTACGAAAAAGCGTTCGGCACAATTTTTGACGCCAACTTAACCACATTGATCGCCTCAGTAATATTGATTTACATGGGCAAAGGTCCGGTGCAGGGATTTGGCGTCACTCTCACCATCGGCATCATCACTAGCATGTTCACCGCACTGGTGGCCACGCGGTTGGTTTTGGATTTATTGTTGAACATAGGATGGATCGGCTCGGACGGTTCGAAGCGCGCGATGCATCTGAGGCCTACGACCGACTTGCCAACTATTAATTTTGTGAAATACAAAGTCGGCACAACGCGTGTAAAAAATGCTGTCTCGAGCCCGGCAGTTTGGATCACTTGGGTGCTCATTTTATTCTCTACATTTTATGTGGTCTCTCGCGGTTGGGATAAAACAATGGGTGTCGATTTCGCGGGCGGACAAAGCTTGATGATGAGTTTTGAAAACGATAAAGCCACAATCGATTCCCAGAAAATACAGGCCGATCTTTCTGCGAAATTGAACATGGCTGATTCCGGATTGAAGGTTAAACCCCAAAAGGATAAAGCCTCGGGCAAACAAGTGCTCCGTGTGAGCTATAAAAAAGGGGATCCCACACAGGTGAACGAGGAGTTGAACCGGATGTATCCGGGGGCGAATTTCACCTTACTTTCCAAAGATCTCGTGGGGCCAAGTGTAAGCGGAGAAATTCAAAAATCTGCACTCGTGGCCACGGTGCTGGCGTTGTTTGGCATTCTGGTTTATGTGGCGTTCCGGTACGAATACTCTTTTGCAGTGGGCGCGGTGATTGCGGTTTTGCACGATGTGCTCTTGACCGGCGGCCTGTTTTTTCTCAGCGGACGCGAGCTGAATGCTCCGATCGTGGCGGCGATTCTCACCATCATTGGTTTTTCCATCAACGACACGATTGTGATTTTTGACCGCATTCGGGAAAATCTCCGGCTCGGCACGCGCGGCACGTTTGCCGATGTGATGAATGCCGCGCTGAACCAAACACTCAGCCGCACCATCATCACCTCCGGCACCACCTTGATTTCGACTGCTACGCTGTATTTTTATGGGGGCACGGTGATTAATGATTTCGCGTTTATGTTCCTCGTGGGAATTATCACGGGAACTTACTCCTCCATCTACATCGCCTGCGCCGTCGTGTTGTGGTGGCACAAAGGTAAGCG
>JAPKDK010000391.1 GCA_028872645.1 Verrucomicrobiota bacterium | reverse complement strand
ACAAGGCGATGTCGGCTCCGGCAAAACCGTCGTGGCCGCGCTGGCATTACTGCGCGCGCTGGAGAGTGGCTACAACGGGCTGATGATGGCGCCCACAGAAATTCTTGCCGAACAACATTACCGCAATTTCACAAAATGGCTGGAGCCGCTGGGCATTCACGTGCGGCTGCACACCGGCGCTCGCAAGGATGCCGACGAGCCGCTCTTTAAAAAACGCACAATCGTCATCGGCACGCACGCGCTCTTTCAAACCGGCTTCAGCCTCGAACGCGTGGGGCTCATCGTGATTGACGAGCAACACAAATTCGGCGTCACCCAACGCGATCGGCTCGTGAAAAAAGGCCACTACCCGCATCTGCTCGTGATGACCGCCACGCCCATCCCGCGCACGCTCGGCCTCACTCTCTATGGCGATCTCGACAGTTCGGTGATTGATGAAATGCCCGCCGGACGCGGCGAAGTGCGCACCCACATTCGCACGCCGGAACGTTGGCCGAAAATTTTGGGGTTCCTCAAAACCGAACTCGCCACCGGCCGACAGGCCTTTGTGATTTTTCCACGAGTGGAAAATGAAGACACCGCCGCAGGCATCAAAGCCGTCAATGCCGAAGCCGAAAAGCTCGCCAAAGCTTTTGCTCCGCACACCGTTGCCGTGCTGCACGGACGGCTCAAGCCCGAGGAAAAAGAAGCAGTGATGGCCGGCTTCCGAAAAAACCAAACCCAAGTGCTCCTCGCCACCACCGTGGTGGAAGTGGGCGTCGACGTGCCCAACGCCACCTTGATGCTCATCGAGAACGCCGAACAATTCGGCCTCGCCCAGCTCCATCAATTGCGCGGGCGCATCGGACGCGGCGTGCACGACAGCCATTGCATTCTGCTGACCCGCGGCAAATCCACCGAAGCCAACGAGCGGCTGACCGTGCTGGCGGAAACCAATGACGGCTTCAAAGTTGCCGAAGCCGACCTCCAACTGCGCGGCCCCGGCGAATTGGTCGGGCAGGACCAAAGTGGATTGCCGGCGTTTAAGTTCGGCGACTTGCGGCGCGACCTTGATCTCATCGAGTTGGCGCGGCACATTGCGCTGGAGATCGAAGCTGGTCGGTGATGCTATTTTGTGTTAAGCTTCACCCAATGCCAGAATTGGACGAGGACAATCAGTCTGTCAGTGACGCGTTCATTGATGAACCCACTTTCAGTCAGGATTACATCACCGCGATGTCACATTTTTATCGCGGCGAAATCGGGCGCATTATGGTTTGGCGACAACGGCTCGACACCACCACCACGTGGGCCATCACCTCCACGTGCACCATTTTCACCGTGGCCTTTTCCTTTCGCGAAGTGCCGCATCTGATTTTCTTTTTCAACCTCGCCATTGTGCTGATGATGTTGTGGATCGAAGCGCGGCGTTATCGCTTTTACGATGCCTTCCGCGCGCGGGTGCGAATGCTTGAGGCGCACTTCATCGTCCCCGTGCTAATGCGACAGGAGCCCAAGCTCGAAGGCAACTGGCGCAAACTCGTTGCCGAGGATTTACTCGTGCCCGCGTTTAAGGTGAGCATGTTTGAATCCATCGGCCGGAGGCTCAAACGCAATTACGCCTTCATCACCATCATTATTCTCACTGCCTGGATTACAAAAATATTCATTCACCCGCCCGCGGGAATTGAGAAAATCACTAGTTTCGAGACACTCTACAATGGGTTGGCCATTGGCGGATTGGCGAGTTGGTTTGTGGCGATGGTGATGGTGGGCACGTTTCTGTCGGTCATCGGCATCACCCTTTACATCGCCAAACATTCGTCGGGCGAAATCACCGAGGTTGGCAAAAGCAGCCGCACCACCTGGATGAGTTGAGGATGAAAATAAATCCGCAGCTTGACCAATTACCGGTGTATCA
>JAPKDK010000390.1 GCA_028872645.1 Verrucomicrobiota bacterium | reverse complement strand
TGAGAATGCGTGGCGGGCATTAGCCCATGCCGGCGTATTCTTCGTCGGTCTTGAGATTCATGCCCATTAGCACGTAGTCGTGGTTGATGGCTTGCATGTCCTGCACGTATTCCTCGAGCTTAACGAGGTGGGTGAAGCCGAGGAGGGCGAACATTTTCTGGCCGCCTTCTTGTTTGTCGATGAACTCGGCTTCAACTTTTTGCAGGCCGGCCATGCGGCCGATGTCGATGAGCTCCTGCACGAGTTTGCCGGCGATTCCTTTTTGGCGGTACTTGGGCAGCACACTGTAGCTGATGCGGCCGATGTGGCGTTTCCAGCCGCCTTTGTTTTGGTGCAGCGTGGCGACGGCGATGACTTTGCCTTCGTCGAGCGCGAGCAAGGGGAGGTTGACGTCGAGCACGATGTTGTCGCACCAACCTTGGGTGACATCGGGATCGGTGACGCGGTGTTTAAAAAACATCAGCTCCGGCGCGGGCAAACTTTTGAAGAAGCCGAGCAGGGTTTTAGAGTCGGAGGGTTTGATGGGGCGGATTTGCAGTTCCACTCCGTCATCGCTGGTGAAGATTGGGGCGATTTCTTTCAGTGCCAATTCAAAAGACATAATTCAATAATAGGTTGGTTGACGCGGCGGGCCGCGTGTTGGGTTATTCGGATTCCGAGGTTTCCGGGAATAGCTCCCCGGTAATCCCAGCGGTGGCGGTGAACACTTCCGGCTTCACGGCGGCTGGATTGAGGCTCCAGCGCGCGGCGAGGCGTCCGATGTTCTCCGTGTTCACATTTAGCCGACTCATCGACTGGTAGTCCAGTTCCTCGACGACTCGGCCGTAGGGATGGCATTCCATCTCCAAAAGTTTTTCCTCGGCGGTGATGGGGCCTTGATTCCAAAGCGTTTCGCCAAACCACGCATAGGCGCGCTCGATGCGGCCGGTGTGGGCGCGCACCCAACAGTGATGGCTCAACGCGCGGTTGAGGCTGAAGTACTGCACGTGCCCGAGGTGTTTGCTGATGTGGCTGAGGAAATGAAAACAAAAATCCACATCCTCTTCCGGCGCGGGCAACGCAGGACCGACCACCAGAATCCAACCGTTCACCGGTGGTGAAATAAAGAGATGCTCCACGCCGGCAATTTGAAACCCATCCTGCCACGTACAACGCTGTGGGTTGCTGAGGCCGAGGGTTTCCTGCACAGAAGCGATGTTGCCCGTGCGGATGGCCATCCATCGTTCAGGGAGATTAAGACTGGAGGGCATCATTTGCTCGAAGGGCGGACGCTCAAGTGCGCGGTCTTTTTGCATCTGTTTCATTTGCCGACGCGCCATAAAATAGAACATCCCCGCTACCAAAAGGATGCCGAGAAACAAACCCAACATGATGAGTGCCACCCAATCTAAAGGGCTGTCGCTGGCGGGAGACGACAATGCGCCTAGCGCGCCCAGCGGGGCGTAAGGGAGTGGTTGCACGCGGGGATGATACAGAATCGGCGGCAAAGTTCAATCCCAAATAGCTTGCGTTGATTACCCGAAATCGCTTTGATTCCCCCAACAAATCACGATGTAAAACGCAATATGCAGCGTTTTACTCATAGCCCATTTCAAAAAGCAACCGAGCAAGCCCGTCGTCAAGCTCCACCAAGCCTTCAGCAACAACCCCGAAATGTTCCCAGACAAAATCCACCCCAACGCCGCCGGGGCAAAGATAATGGCCCAGACGCTTCAGGCGGCATTGATCAAAAAACAAAAATAACATGATACGAAAAATTTTATTACTGCTCGTTGGTGTTCTTGCCTTTGAGGCTCCCTCCGCGCCTCTCCCACCGTTCCAGCTCATAGATGGCGATCGCGTGGCCTTCCTGGGCGACACGCTCATTGAGCGCATGCAGGAATTTAATCACCTCGAGCTGCG
>JAPKDK010000004.1 GCA_028872645.1 Verrucomicrobiota bacterium | reverse complement strand
AGCACGCGCAGCGAGCGCATCTTCGAAGCGGGCACCGAACTCAAGCGCCGCGAGTGGAACGCCAAAGGCAAACAGAAACCCCTCAAGACTTGGAACGCCGACGGCACCCCGCGCAACGCATAGCCGCTTTTGATTTACGATTACCAAATTTTTTACTATGAAGAATACACTGTTGATTTCCATTCTGTTGATTTCTCTAAACGCTGGAGCACAAAACAAACCGGCGCAACCTGCTCCGGTTAACCCCGCCATCGCAGCGGCCAAGGCGAAATTCGAATCCGTGAAAGCCGAAGCCGCCAAGGGCGATGCCGCCACGTTGCACGAACTGGGCGATCTCTATTACGCCGGCAAAGGCACGGGCCGCAATTACCCCGAGGCGTACAAGGCGTACCTCGCCTCGGCGGAAAAGGGCCACGTGATTTCGGAATCCACCGTGGCGTGGATGCACCGCAACGGGCAGGGCGTTACCCGCGATTATAAAAAATCGATGGAGTGGTACATCAAAGCCGCCGAGAAAGGCCACGTCGAATCGCAACTGGGCTTGGCCGAACTATACTACAACCAAGTAGGCCTCCCCGCGCGCGATTATCCCGCTGCGTACAAGTGGTACCTCATCGCCGATGGCCTCGGCAGCAAAGTTGCGAAAGCGTTTCTGCCGCGCATCCAACAGACCGTGCTCAAAGAGCCCAAAGTATCGGCCGCTGAAAAAGCTGCCGCTGAAAAAGCTGCCGCCGATTGGCTGGCCGCATACGCCAAAAAATAAGGACAGGGCGCTTTTTAAATTCCCCCATCCATGCCCGCGCTGGGTTTTTCACAAGCGAAAAAATAATCCCGTTGAGTGCCGCCGCAAAAGCGGCTGGCGAATCCTTGCCGGACATCGATGATTTGCTGGAGTTTCTGCCAAATGGAGCAGGGCGGGAAGTGGCCTTTCGGGTGGAGGTTTGGCTTGCAGCGAACCCCGAAGCCGTGCCTGCCAATGAGGGAGTGCGATGCTTATCGTAATAATCGTATTCGTTTTGATCACCCTGTTCGCTACCGAAACCAGACGAACGGTTTTTCAGCCTGAGCAATGAATCCGATCGCATTGAGGCAGAACAAATCGAACGGCTCAATGCCGGAGGAATCCGGAATGGTGAATGATTTCGACACATATTTACACTGTGGTTTTGACTTTCTGCTTTCGACTTTTTAGTTTCCACCCATGAGTTCCCACGACGCCAATCTCGCCGCCAAACTAAAGGTCATCGATGACACCCATCGTTTCACCGCCGAAAAATCCGCGTTGCTCGTCATTGATATGCAGCACGGGTTTATCGATGAAGGCGCATCACTGGAAGTCGCCGCCGCGCGCGACATTATTCCCAACCTCGCGAGCCTCATTGACGCCTTCCGAGCAGCCGCTGCGCCGGTAATTTTCACTGAGTTTGTTTATGCCGAAAACGTGCCGTGTCTTCGCGGCGACCCCTTTGGAATCGAGCATTTGCCCAGCGAAGGCGCGCCCGGTTTTGGCAGCCAATCAAACAATTGCCTCATCGGGCACAACGCCGGCACCGGCGCAGAATCAGCGGACACTATTCCCGCGCTGCAACCGCGCGCGGAGGAACTCATCATCCGTGGCCACACGTACGATAAGTTTTACGGCACGCCGCTGGACCTCGCGTTGCGCTGCCAAAACATTTCGCATCTTTTTATGGTCGGCATCACCACCGACGTGTGCGTGAATGCCACCCTCATAGCCGCCACCCAGCGCAACTATTGCGTGACGGCGATCACTGATGGCTGCGCCTCCCCGTGGCCCGAGCTGCACGAGGCCTGTTTCAAAATCTGGCGGCCGAAATTTGCACGATTGAAAACCACCACCGAGGTACTTGAGGAAATCGAGGCAATGTAGCGCCGTCGTTCTTGTCAGCTTATTGTAGGTTTTTGTTCTCTCGACACTTTGCCGCGATACGGCAGGTTGGAAAACCTCCGCCACTGTTCACGCCAAGAGTTTTTTCACCACGTTTCCTCCCACATCAGTCAAATGAAAATCGTGGCCTTGGTGGCGGAAGGTGAGGCGCTCGTGAGCGCATTGTTCGCATCACGATAGAGGTTTCTGGTCAGTTGGCAAGCGTTTTGGAAGGAAACTCACCTTGCCAATCGGACGCCAACTGCTACCATTTGCGGAACCCATTTATTTGTGAAACACGTTTTTCTCTCTTTGGCCTTGATGGGCGGTGTGTTTTTTTGCGCCGCGGAATCTCCCCGTATTTTTCCGGAAGGGAAACTGCCCGATGATATTCGGCTGAAACCGCTCAAGGATTTGAATGGGCATTTTCCGTTTTCGGTGCCGGCGACGCTGAAGAAATGGGAAGCGCGCAAGGCGGAGCTGCGCCGGCGGGTTTTGGTGGCGACGGGGCTTTATCCGATGCCGGTGCGGACGCCGCTCAACGCGGTGATTCACGGAAAAGTGAAGCGCGATGAGTTCACGGCGGAGAAAGTTTATTTTGAAAGCGTACCGGGATTTTTCGTGACGGGCATTTTGTTTCGGCCCGATGGAGCGAAGGGGCGGCGGCCGGCGGTGTTGTGTCCGCACGGGCACGGTGGGCGGTTGCAGACGCACAGTGAATCGGCGATTTTGAATGAGATTAAAATCGGCGCGGAGAAATTTATGGAATCGGGCCGGATGCCCAAGGTGGCGCGGGCGGTGACGCTGGCGCGACTGGGCAACGTGGTGTTGCTCTTCGACATGATTGGGTACGCGGACAGTATGCAATTGTCGCATCAGTTGGCTCATCGGTTTGCGAAACAGCGGCCGGAAATGGAGGGCAAAAAAAGTTGGGGGATTTACAGCACGCAAGCGGAGTTGCGGCTGCAATCCATCATGGGGCTACAGACTTGGAATGGAATTCGCGCGCTGGATTTTCTCGCGAGCCTGCCGGACGTGGACCCCAAGCGCATGGCGGTGACCGGCGGCAGCGGCGGTGGCACGCAGACGATTCTGCTGTGCGCCATCGACCCGCGCCCTATCGCGGCTTTCCCGAACGGCATGGTGAGCACGTCGATGCAGGGCGGCTGCACGTGCGAGAATTGCACGCTGCTGCGCGTGGGGACGGGCAACGTGGAACTCGCCGCGCTGTTTGCCCCCAAGCCGCAGGGCATGACCGCCGCCAACGACTGGACCAAGGCGATGATGGCCGACGGCTTTCCCGAGCTGCAAAAAGTCTACGGCCTCTACGGAAAAAAGGAGAACGTGATTTGCACTGACCTCACGCATTTCCGCCACAACTACAATTACGTTTCGCGTGGGTTAATGTACAACTGGTTCAACCGCCACATGGCGTGGGGCCACAAGACGCCCATCGTGGAGCAGGATTTCAAACTGTTGTCGAAGGAGGAGCACGCGGTGTGGAACGAGAAACATCCCAAGCCCAGGGGCGGCGACGCCTTCGAGCGCAAGCTCACGAAATGGATAGCCGACCGCGACGCAAAGCTCGTGAAGAAAATGACGAAGCCCGAACTGCGTGCGGCGTGGGGCACGCTCATCGGGCGCGGGCTGCCGGCGTACGGCGACATCACGCGCGATGAGGTGGATGAAAAAAAGCGCGATGGCTATAATGTTTACACCGATATCCTGCGCCTGAAACAGCACGGCGAGGCGGTGCCGGTGGTTTCGCTCTTCCCGACCAAGGCGCAATGGAACAAAAAAGTGGCCATCGGCGTGACAGGCGCGGGCAAAGCCGGTTTATTTGACGAAAATGGCGAACCCATCGGGCAGGTGCGCAAGCTGCTTGATGCGGGATTTTCCGTGGTGGCGGTCGACCTGTTTCAGCAGGGCGAATTCCTGAAGGCGCCGCTGGAGCAAACGCGCAAAGTAGGCAACAGTCGCGAGTTTGCTGGCTACAGTTTCGGTTACAACCACACGCTCTTTGCCCATCGCGTGCATGACATCCTTACGGTGGTCGCCTGGGTGCGCGGTTATGAAAAGGGAAAGCCGGAGCAGATCAGCCTAGTGGGCATGGAAGGCGCCGGCCCATGGGTGGCGGCCGCGCGCGCGATTGCCGGCAAAGCCATCGACAAGGTCGCGTTGGACACAAAGGGCTTTCGCTTTACCGATTTAAAATCATATCGCGACCCCAACTTTCTGCCGGGTGCCGTGAAATATGGTGACTTGCCCGGATTGCTCAAACTATCGGACGCCCCGCTTTGGCTGGATGGTGAGGGAGCACTGCCTACATCTAACATAGTGGATTGGCTTATGAAAAACGAATAAAGGAAACAACATGAGACTCTGCAGATTCCAAACGGACGGGAAGGCGCAGGCCGGGTTTTATTTTGACCAGCACATCGTGCCGATGGAGGCGGCGGCGAAGGCGGTGCAGGGGAAGACTGACCGCAAGCTGGCGCTGGGTGAGTGCGATGATTTACTGGCGTATCTGCCGCACGGCAAACAGCACGCGGACGCGAAGTTTGTGGCGGTGTGGCTGGGGAAGCATCCGGAGTTCGCGCAGAAACTGGCGGTGGCCAAGCCGGTTTTGCGCACGCCGATTCCGCGGCCGAACAAGCTGTTCCTGTTGGCGGGCAATTACGCCAGCCACATTGAGGAGGGCGGCGGCATCGCGGTGGCGCGGGCGAAGACGTTTCCGTACGTGTTCATGAAGCCGGCGTCAACGGCACTGAATCATCCCGGCGGCGAGATTGCCATCCCGAAGGTTTCGCCGGATCACATCGACTGGGAATGCGAGCTGGCATTTGTCATCGGCAAGACGGCCAAGGGCGTGAAGGAAAAGGATGCGCTCAAGCACGTGGCGGGCTACACGGTGGTGAACGATATTTCCGACCGCAAGTTCAAGCCCAACCCCGAGCGGGACGAGCGCAAGAAGGACGGCTTCTTCGATTGGCTGCACGGCAAGTGGCACGATGGCTTTTGCCCGGCCGGCCCATGTGTGACGAGCGCCGACGACATCCCCGACCCGCAGAAGCTCGAGCTCACGCTGAAGGTGAACGGCGTGTTGAAACAGGATGCCAACACCGCGCTGCAGATTTTTCCGGTGGCGGCGGTCATTGAGTTCATCTCCTCATACGTGACGCTCGAGCCCGGCGACATCATTTCCACCGGCACCCCCGCCGGCGTGGGCGACACCAAGGGCACCTACCTCAAAGCCGGCGACAAGCTTGAGGCGGCGATTGAGGGGATTGGGGTGTTGAAGAACAGCATGGTTTTGGAGTAGGATTTCTTGGATGGAAACGTCAACCGAGGCCCCAGCCCAATCCACCGTCTGCCCCAATTGCGGGGATGCGATTTCTAATCCGCGATATTTCTGCCCGCATTGCACGCGGCCGATTCGGGACACGGTCTCGTGCGAAGGCTGTCGGGAGCCGATTGCCGCCCAAGCAAAAAAATGTCCGCACTGCAACACGGCCAACGCGGCGCTGTTGGCGGCGCAGGCGGGGCAGTTGCAAATCATGGTGCAAGCGAGCCCCTTTGGCGCGTTCTTCTCCACTTGGAATTTTACGAGCCTACTCCGGCCACCGGTCATTGAGGTGAAAGGTGGGAAAATCAATACCACGGTTTGGACATTCTTCACACTGCGTGTGCATCAATCGGAAATTGAAATGACGCGACTGGCCAGCGTGCGCCACACCAAAGGCGTGATTTGGAGCAGCCTTGTTTTCGAAACCTTCGGCGGCGCGGCGGAAGATATGGGCCAGCACGGCCTGCGCCACGATGACGCCATCAACGTTGCCGCGCGCATCAAAGAAGTCATTGGGCGTTGAATTTATCTCATCCTTTGTAACCTTGGAGCCCTGTGACATTATTTCCACGGGTACGGCCGCTGGAGTAGGGCACGCCAAGGGAGTTCACTTGAAGGCAGGCGATCAGGTTGAGGCTAGTATTGAGGGAATTGGGGCCTTAAAGAACACGATGGTGGCGCCGGGATAGAGATCTTTACTGAAACCTATTCACTGTCAGAATCCTCCGCTGGATCTTCCCCGGATTCTGCTGCTGCAGCTTCACGAGCCTTGCGGGCTTCAATAAATGAACGGATGCACAATCCAACGAAAATAATGCATAATACTAGCGTCACGGATTTAGCCGCAAGGGCGGCGGCGGCTTGATCCTTTTTGAATAGGGTGGGAATTACACCAATTGCTCCAATCAAGCCCACCATTACCGCGATGTGCATAGCCATCATCCGTCTATTTTCATTGGATGCTAGAAATCCACAGACCAAAAGAATCAACCCCAAGGCAGCAGGAATCAAAGCCGTTAACTGCTTTGCACCTGTACCAAAATATCCAGCCAATCCAGTGGTAAACAAAAGCGCTCCGAAAAAAATTGTTATCTTATACATCACCGCGGATGCCATTCTAACGGTTTACACACACAAAGGTAAAGCTCCATAGGAAGGAATCGAACCTGTTTTTTGTTTTCTAGGGGTAGTTCACAGATTGCTCACACTTTCGGATATACGCCAAATCGGCACGGAGGGGGTCACTGGTTCGGGTTTAAAACAAAATCACTTGTCGCGCTACTTCGCCGCGTTGGAGGCGGTCG
This sequence comes from Verrucomicrobiota bacterium, assembly GCA_028872645.1. Lineage (GTDB taxonomy): Bacteria > Verrucomicrobiota > Verrucomicrobiia > Limisphaerales > UBA1100 > JACNJL01. The sequence goes on along the minus strand of JAPKDK010000004.1, from coordinate 27,681 downwards.
AATCCTTCGTTGATTTTTTCCAGTTGGATGGTGTTAGAGAGCAGTTGGTCCACGGGCAGTTTGCCGGCGCGAAACATTTCGATGAAGCGCGGAATGTCGCGGGTGGGGATGCAGCTGCCTTGGTACGAACCTTTCACGGTTTTTTCCAGCGCGCTGAGCGACACGGCGGACACACTGAATTGATGCTCCGGATGCGGCAGGCTGATGGCGATGGTGGTGCCACCGCGCGCGGTGGATTCGTAAGCCTGCACAAGCACCTTCGCGTGACCAGCGCTTTCGAGAGCGATTTCTACGCCGCCGTGGGTGAGGTCGCGGATGGCCTCCACGGGGTCGCATTCGCCGGCATTGATCGTGTGCGTTGCGCCAAGGTTGCGGGCCATCTCGAGTTTGGATTCCAGTAAATCAACGGCGATGATTTCGCCCGCGTCGCACGCCTTCGCGCCCATCAGCGCGGCCAGCCCCACACCGCCGAGGCCGAATACCGCCACTGATTGGCCCGGACGAATGTCGGCAGTATTCATCACCGCGCCGGTGCCGGTCATCACCGCGCAGCCAAAAAGCGTGGCGTGCTCGAAAGGCAAGTCGTTGTCAATTTTCACCAAAGAGCCAGGCAGAGTGACGGTGAATTGTGAGTAACCAGAAACGCCGCAGTGGTGAAAATACGATTTGCCGTTGCGGCTGAATCGTTGGGCGCCATTCATCAAAGTGCCGGCGTTGTTGGCGTCCGCGCCCGGTTCGCAGAGGGAAGGGCGGCCTTCGGCGCAATAGCGGCACGCGCCGCAGCTGGGGATGAAGGTGAAAACCACGTGGTCATCAGGCGAAAATCCGGACACGCCCCGGCCTACTTCGCGCACAATGCCGCTGGCTTCATGGCCCAGCACCATTGGCATAGGGCGCGGGCGCGCGCCTTCGATTACCGATAAATCTGAGTGGCACAGCCCCGCGCCTTTTACCTCCACCAACACCTCGCCCTCGCCGGGGCCTTCGAGTTCTAATTCCTCGATGACCATCGGCTGCGAATCGGCATACGGCAGGGGTTGTTCTGTCTGGTGCAGCACTGCCGCTTTGGTTTTCATCTGCGGGAGGATTGGATAAATTGCGGCGGATTGCAATTGCCCAGCGTTTTGGGCAGTGTGTGCGAATGCAATTGGCGGCAAACAAGCGCGCATTCACGTTGGTGGAATTGTTGGTGGTGATGGCCATCATCAGTGTGCTGGCGGGATTATTGCTGCCCACACTGGCGAAGGGCAAAACCAAGGCGAATCGCATCAAGTGCGCCAATAATCTTCGCCAAGTGAATGCGGCACTGCGCGGGTTTTCCATGACGCACGACTCCCGGTATCCGTGGCTGCTCACGCAGCATCAGGGCGATGCGATGTTCAAGCGGATGTACGGCCAGGCGCACTCGGGCTGGATTCATTTGTGGGATATTCGGTTTATGTTTTTGAGCGAACCGGCGCGGCGCGAACTGGTGACCGCGCGCGTGCTGGCTTCGCCCTGCGATCCTTCGGTGACGGTTTACAATGAAGAGGAAGCCACCAACGGCAAGTGGGAAGGCTTCGGTGCGGGATTCGATGGCATCCACATTCACATGGACCGGCGCTCGATGAGTTACGGCGTGCATCTCGGCGCGGATGAGCAGCGGCCCGCGAGTATTCTTGCGTTCACGCGCAACCTCATCGGCGAGCCGGGATATGAATTTGAGTATCCCGCTGGCAAGGCGCTGCCGGACACCGCGGAATTTCTCGGCGGCTCATTGCAGTTGGCCAAACAAGATTCCGCGCAGCAACAATTCATCGGCAACGACCACGCCGATCCCGAAATGCTTCAACGCCACGCGATGGCGGGATTGAGCGCGAGTCAAGGCCAAATCACTCTCGCCGATTGCAGTGTGCAGCAGACCACCGATGCCGGCCTCGCCAAAGCCATCAAGGCCCACGCGAACAGTCACGGCGGGGCGTACTTGGGCGTGAACGAAAATTTCACACGCCCCACTCAACGCCCCGATCCCAATGGTCGGATGAAAATTCGTTAGCGGCCTGATTCTTTCCAAAATGGAATGGCTTCATTTTCCACAGGAAAAGATTGAGCCCCGCCCCCGTTCGCCCCACACTTTGCATGTATGATTCGCATGGGACTCATTGGGTTGTCGCACGATCACGTGTGGGATTTGCTGCCGGATATGGCGGCCAACGAACACGTGGAACTGGTCGCCGCCGCCAGTACGAAGCCGCCTTTGCTTGAGCGCATCGGCAAGGAATTTGGCGTAGCCACTTACACCGATTCCGCTGAGATGGCTGCGGGCGAACCGCTCGATGCGGTTTGCCTCTTTGGTGATAACCGTGCCGGCGTGGAGGAAGGCGTGAAAGCCCTCAAACGCGGCTGGCACGTACTCATCGAAAAACCCCTCGCCGCCGATCTTGCCGGGGCCGATCAACTCCTGCAAACCGCCGACACCTCCGGCAAGCGGCTAATGGTCAACTGGCCCATCGCGTGGTGGCCCGGCGTGCAACACGCGCTCGCCCTCGCGCAGTCCGGCGAAATTGGCGAAGTGTGGCAAGTGCGCTATCGCGCCGCGCATCAAGGCCCCAAGGAAATGGGCGCGAGCGAATATTTTTGCGATTGGCTCTACGACCCCAACCGCAACGGCGGCGGCGCGTTGTTGGATTATTGCTGCTACGGTGCAGTGCTCTCGCGCGTGCTGCTGGGCCGCCCGCACAGCATCACCGCCGTCACCGGCAATCTCGGGAAGACCAACCTCGATGCGGAAGACAACGCCGTGTTGCTGATGCAATACCCCAAAGCCATTTGCATCGCCGAGGCCAGTTGGACGCAGATCGACAAAGCCACCAACTACCACACCCAAATCTACGGCACCGAAGGCACGCTCCTCGCCGAGCCGGGAAATGGCCGCCTATTACTCGCCACCCGGAAAAACCCCGAAGGCAAAGAAGTGGACGTGCCCGAGCTGCCAACACATTTGCAAACCCCCATCGCCCATTTCCTGCACAGCCTCGACAACGACACGGCTTTCCAACCCCTCTGCCGTCCCGGTCACTGCCGCGACGCCCAGGAAATTTTAGAAGCCGGAATCCAATCCGCCACCACCGGCGCTAAAGTAGACCTCCCCCAACTCGCCGGCATGGACTAAAAATCACATTTTCGGACTAATGGGAGAGCATTTGTCCCACATCATCGTTCATCCTTCGAAATAAAATCACTTTTTTGAAAGAAACCATCCGCGTTTTGCAAATATATAAGTGAAAGCCCTACGCCTTGGTATGCACACACAGCCGAAAACGCCGACGGATCGCGGGATCCGGATCGGAGCCGGTGGTAATTGTTGTCGAGGCATTTGGAGGGCGTGGCGGATCGGGCGGAGAACCACGCTTCACTGGCTTTGAAAATTGCGGCGCGGGGGGAGAAGTACGATACGATGAATCGACTGGGGTCGCTGGTGGAGCGGTTTGAAGCGGAGTTGGAACCGATTCCCATTGAATTGGCTGAACCGGCATTGGATTTCCACCGAACGTAAAACCCCTTCGGGTGCGGGTGAAGTCCAGTGCTGTGTAACAAGCTAATGGAGGATTGTGGTCTGCCCCTGCGCACAGAGAATGGGGAGGTTTGTTCGCTTGAATTAATTCAGATTGTGGGTCATCAATTGTGGACGGTGAAGGCGGCGTACATTGAGCAGACTGGCGGGCCAGAGGTGATTCAGTTTGGCGAATTGCAGGACCCCGTGCCCGGTGCGGGCGAAGTGCTCGTGCGCGTGGGCGCGGCGTCCGTGAATCCCATCGACACGTACACGCGTGGCGGGATGGTGGCGGCGGAGTTGCCGCTGCCGTTTGTGGTGGGCAGCGACTTGGCAGGCGTGGTGGCGGCGGTGGGCGAGGGAGTCTCGCAATGGAAAACTGGCGACCGGGTTTGGGGCGCGAATCAGGGCGGGCAGGGTCGGCAGGGAACAGCGGCGGAGTTGGCGTGCGTGGGCGCGGATTGGCTGCACGCGACCCCCGAGGGCGTAAGCGATGAGGATGCGGCGGCGGTGGCGCTGGTGGGCATCACGGCGCACATTGGCTTGGTGCTGCGCGCGAAGGTGGTGGCGGGCGAGACGATTTTTGTAAATGGTGGCGCGGGCGGGGTGGGCTCGATGGTGGTGCAAATTTCCAAGGCCCTCGGTGCGCGGGTGATTGCCACCGCCGGCAATGACGAGCGTGTAGAAAAGGCCAAGTCGTTCGGCGCGGACAAGGTGGTTAATTATAAAAATGACAACGTAGCCGCGCGCGTTTTGGAATGGGCGCCTGGTGGCGTGGACGTGCTATGGGAGACGCGGCGCGAGACGGATTTTGACTGGGCGATTTCACTGCTCGCCAAACGCGGGCGGATGGTGGTGATGGCCGGCCGCGATGCCCGGCCGGTGCTACCGGTGGGGGCGTTGTACGTGAAGGATTGCTCGGTGCACGGTTTCGCGATGTTCAATTATCCCGCGGCTGAGCAGCGCCAATGCGGCGATGACATCAATCACTGGCTCGCCGAGGGGAAGTTGAAGGCGAACATCGATTGTGTGCTGCCGCTGAGTGAAGCGGCGGCGGCGCATCGGTTGCAGGAGGAAAACACCATCGGCCTCGCGGGCACACTGTCGGGGAAGATTGTGCTTAAACCTTAGAATCCGCCTCGTCGGTTAAGCCTTCATCCTCCGGCGCGATGGTTTGGGAATCATCCTCGTTTTCATCTTCGTGATTTCCAAATTTTGGATCAGGAAGTTTGCCAGCGATGAACCAGCCGAGCGCGAAGACAAAGAATCCGATGGCGGCGGTTGTATAAGCGACGCGCATTGGGAAACCGTCGGTGCCGTGGAGGGATTGCGGGAAGAGGCCTTGCCATTTTTCGTCGGTGACGGTGAACACAAGAAAGGCGAAGCTGGTGCCGATGAGGCGGCCACCGATATTGGCGGCAAAACTTTCGCCGGTGCCACGCAGGTGCACGGGGAAATAGCGCGGCAACATATTGCCCCAAAAGGTGAATTGCCCGATGACGAGCAGTCCGGCAATGAACACGCCGATGTACGCGGTAGAAAGGCTGTTGGCAATGAGGAAGCCAAAGATGAGGGGCATCAAAATTATTCCGGGCAATTGAAAGGCGCGCAGGACGGATCGGCACGGGGCGTCTTTTAGATAATTCGTGAGCCGCGTGGTGAGCCACCAAACGGGGATGCCGAGGATGCCGCCAAACAAAATGCCTTTGCCGAGGCACATCAAATGGGCGGTGAGTACGCTGGCGTTGGGGTCGGCGAATTTCAGGCCAAAGCCCATCAGCGATTCGTAAATGAGAAACACCGCCAGAACGGACCAGCCCACAAAGGGTAAAATATTGGCCGCGCCGCGCGCCACGACGATCACCATCACCATCGCCATTAATGCCCGCCCGAACAAGCCCCCGACCTCCTGCACTTTGGTCACGTGCGCTACGTGCACACCTTCGGCGGCCTTGAAGGCTTTTTTGCCGAGGATTGTAGTTTTCTTTTTGTCCAAATTCTTGGCTTGAGCAGCTTCCACGGCTTTCGTTTTGGCCGTGTTCGAGGCGGCTGCCACCTCGGGGGCATTGGGCAGGATGAGCCGCATATGTTGTAGCGCGCCGAATGCTCCGCCGTAGGCGAGGGCGAAGAGTAGAGTGATTATTATAGTCGTCCTTTTAAATTGCGGAGCAAATAACGCGGCCAAGCTTGGGCGTTTGAGTTGGCCGGCGTCCTTTTTCTTTTGCCATTGAGGCGACTCCGGGAGGAAGGGGCGGATGATAATCAGCGGGATGGCGGGGATCAATCCGCTCATCAACGTGTACCGCCACACGGCGGTGTCGCTGCCATCGGAAATTGGTCCAAGCAAACCGGCAAACCAATCGGGCATCACCGGCAGCCCGCCGCCGGTGCTGGCGATTTGCGAAAGGTAGCCGTACACGATGGCCACCGTGAGGCCGCCCACCGAGGAGAAGGCTTGGGTATAGCCCAAAACTTTTTCGCGCTGTACGCGATCCGGAAACAATTCAGACAACCAAGCCACCGCTGCCACAAACTCCACGCACACGCCGATGAACACGAGGCAACGGAAAAAGAGCAACTGATACGGCGTGGTGGAAAAGCCCGCGCAAAACGCTGCTACTGCATAAAGCAAAATGCTGTAAGTCAGCACCCGTCGTCGACCAAACAGATCGGTCAAGTAACCACCCAGCAAACCAAAGATGCCGCCGCAAATGGCCGGCACAAAAAAGATAATTCGAAACCAATGTGTAAATTCCGGCGTGCCCGGCCGCACCCCCGCCAAATCTCCCAAGGCATCCTTGCCGATTAGTGGCAGCATCAGCAGTTCATAAATATCGAACAGAAACCCCAGCGTGGCGATGAAGCAAATCAGCCATTGTGTGCGGGTGAGTTTCAGTTTGGGTTCGGAAGCAGAAGCAGAGTCGGCACTCATGGGCGGTTTTTATGACTTTTTTTGGCGGCGGAAACAAGCTCAATTGTACGTGAGCGTATGATCCGGAAGGCGAAAAGGTTGCTATGCGCGGGTCGGTTTGCTTTGCTGCGCGCGTATGCAGCGCTTCGCTACCATTACTGTGATTGGCCGGGACAAGACCGGTGTGATCGCGCGCGTTACGAATTTTCTTTTTCAACAAAAAGCAAACATCGAGGCGCTGGAAGAAGCGGTCACGCGTGGGCAATTCAGTATGGCCATCCAAGCCTCGTGGCGCGATGGGCAGCTCAAACCTGCCACGCTCAAGCGCGGTCTCAACGCGTTGGGCAAGGAATTGGGAATGGAAATGCGCCTGCGCCTCACTGAGTCGGGGCGCAAACAGCGAATGGCGCTGATGGTTACACGCGAGTCGGCGTGTCCCGAGGGGTTGCTGGCGGCCTTCCAAAAGGGGCAACTCAAACAAGCCGAGCCGGTGGTGGTGCTGGGCAATCGGCCCGACCTCAAATCGCTGGCGCATCAGTACAATCTGCCGTTCGTGCACATCCCGTGGAACGATCGCGCGCGCGCCGAGAAAAAAGCGCTGCGCGTTTTGGAAACGCACGAAGTGGATTTCGTAGTGCTCGCGCGGTTTATGAAAATTTTGTCACCCGATTTTGTGTGGCGTTACAAAAACAAGATCATCAACATTCATCCTTCGTTGCTGCCGAGTTTTCCCGGGCCGCAAGCGTATCGGCAGGCGTACGAGCACGGCGTGAAAATCGCTGGTGTCACCGCGCATTTTGTGAGCATGCAGCTCGACGAAGGGCCGGTGATTGCGCAGGAAAGTTTTCACATAAAATCCGGAATGACGCTCAAACAAATCGTCACCGTCGGTCAACAATGCGAAGCCAAGGCTTTGCTCAAGGCCGTGAAAATTTATCTCACCAAGCGGCTCGATGTGCATTGGGGTGTGGTGAAAGAAGTGTAGTGAAAATCCTCTCGTGGAACATCAACGGCCTGCGCGCCGTGCAGAAAAAAGGCTTCGCCAGTTGGTTGGGAAAAGCACAGCCGGACATCCTCTGCGTGCAGGAAAGCCGCGCGTTGCCTGAACAAGTGGAGCCCGATTGGCCGAAGGCATACGAAGCCCATTGGAATCCTGCCGAGAAAAAAGGTTATTCCGGCGTGATCACTTTCATCAAAACGCCCTCCATCAAAGTCACTCGCGGCATCGGTAAAGCCGCACATGACCACGAAGGCCGTGTGCTGACGACGGAGCATGATGATTTCTTTTTGGTGAATGTTTATGTGCCCAATGCGCAACGCAGCCTTGCGCGTTTGCCGTATCGGCAGGAATGGGATCGCGCTTTTCTTGCGTACCTCAAAAAACTTGAGCGCCGCAAGCCGGTGATTGTGTGCGGCGACTTGAATGTGTCGCACAAAGAAATCGATTTAACAAATTTCAAGGCCAACAAAAACAACGCCGGTTTCACTTCCGAAGAACGCGCGGGGTTCGATGCATTTGTAGCGGCGGGCTTGGTGGACACCTTCCGTGAATTTGAAACTGGTGGCGGCCATTACTCGTGGTGGAGCAATCGCCTCAACGCCCGCGCCCGAAACATCGGCTGGCGGATTGATTATTTTTTGATTTCTGAAAGCCTGCGCCCGCGCTTGAAAAAGGCATTTATTTTGCCCGAAGTGATGGGCTCCGATCACTGCCCCGTGGGGGTGGAGTTAATTTAGTGCCCGTTTCCAAATCGGCACTTTCTGTTTCATTTCATCGATCAAAAACTGGCACGCCGCGAAGGCTTCGGCGCGGTGAGGGGCGATGACTTCCACCCACAGCGATGCCTCGTTTACCGCCACCTCGCCCACGCGATGGACGAGGCGGATGGATTCAATCGGCCATTGTTTTTCGATGGCGGCAAAAATAATTTTGAACTGATGGCGGGCCATCGCCGTGTTGGCTTCGTAATGAATGCCGCGAATGGATTTCTCGTCTTCCCTGCCGCGCACCACGCCGTGGAACACCACCACCGCGCCCATATCATCAGTCATCGCCGGTTGGGTTTCGGCGATGGGGTTGGGGGTGAGGTCGAGTTTGGTTTTCATTTGGTGACTGTGGAGGGTAGGGCGGTTTCTTCGAAACCGCCTTGGCGAGCTCGGAGAGCACGCCCTACCTTTGCGCTTGTGGGGAATATTTTCATCCGCCTTGCACCGGTGGGAACAGCGACACTTCATCGCCATCGCTTAAAATGAAATCGTCCGTTTGATAATCCACACCCACGGCTTTGAGGGTGCTTTTTTTCATTTCAGCGAGCTTGGGAAATTTTGTCATCACTGCCGCGTGCACATTGCCGAGTGTTTCACCTTCGTTAACTTCGAGTGAAGTTTCGCCGCATTCGGTTAAGTCGCGAAAGTAAGACCAAAACTTTACGGTTACTTTCATGAGTAAACCTCGGGTTTGAGCACTCCGATGAACGGCAGGTTGCGATAACGCTCGGCGTAGTCGAGGCCGTAGCCGATTACGAATTTGTCAGGGACTTCGAAGCCGATGTAATCGGTGGGGATGGTTTCGGTGCGGCGGGATTTTTTCTCGAGCAGCACGCAGGTCTTCAGGCTGCGGGGCTGGAGGGCTTTGAGTTTGTCGATGACGGCGCGGAGGGTTTTGCCGCTGTCGAGGATGTCATCGACGAGGAGCACATCGCTCTCGCGGGCTTCGAGGCGGAGTTCTTTGGTGAAGACCAGTTTGCCTGGCGTGGTGTTGTTACCATAACTGGAGACGCCCATGAAATCCAGCCGCATCGGCAGCGCGATGTGGCGGATGAGATCGGCGAGGAAAGGCACGGTGCCGGTGAGCAGGGCGACGATCAGTAAATCCTTTCCGGCGAAGTCACGCTCGATGTCGGCCGCCAGTTCGCGCACGCGCACGGCAATCTCGATTTCGCCGATGAGCACGCTCTCAACTTCATCACGCAAATGCTCCGGTGGCGGGGTGGCGGCCATATCTATTTAGGTTAAATATGCTTTGAGTCGTCGTGGTCTTTTTCCGTGTAGCCACTATCTTGGCGTTGGAAGTTGACCTCGTTCTTTTTCAAATACGCTTCATAAACATCATCCGCGCTCATCCCCAAAACCTGCGCGAGGCTGATGAGAAAGTGAAATAGGTCGACCACCTCCACGCGCGCATTTTGTTCGTCGAGCTTTTGGTATTTGGCCCACCACTTCCACGGCACGCTGTCGGTGAGCTCGGCGAGTTCCTGGCTCATTGCGCGGCAATAGTTGAGGGTCCATTCAGTTTTTTGCTCATCGGTCATGCCATCGGTTTGCACGCCGATGCGTTCGTTGAGGGATTTCTGCATGCGAAAAAGTTCGCGAAGTTGGTCGGGTTGGCTCATTTGCGAGGGTGGGCTGGAGAAGGCGGCAGCGGCAAGGCGAAGTTATTGGCGTGACCTTGGGTGGGCGGTTGATTTATAAACAGACATGTTTGCTGCGACTTTGCTGCAGGGGGGATCGATGGTTTGGGTGTTGCTGGCCGCCAGCGCGCTGGGCGCGGTGGTGTTTGTGGAGCGACGCCTCACGTATCATCGCGTGCAGATCAACACCACCGCCCTCCTCGGTGGCCTGAAAAATGTGCTCCGCCAGAAAAACCTGGTGGAGGCCATTGATATTTGTGACGCCACACCCAGCCCCGCCGCGCGTTTGGTGAAGACCGTCCTCACCCAACACAATCGCCCGCGCGAAGAGGTGAAGGAAGCGTTGCAACAATCCGGCAGCATGGAAACCGCCCGGCTGGAGCAACGCCTCGGCGTGCTGGCCACGCTGGGGCAGGTGGCGCCGTTGCTTGGGCTACTCGGCTCGGTGCTCGGTTTTATGAAGACCGGCGAAGCGGTCATCACCGATCATCACGCGCACTTTGCCCTATCGTTGATGCCGCTCGCGCTTGGGCTGGCAGTGGGGGTGCCGTGTTATGTGGGCTACAACCATCTCGTCACCGTGGTGGGAGATATTGTTTTGGATATGGAAAAGACTTCGCTCGACGCTTTGCGGATGGTGAGTGAAATGGAAAAACCGGGACGTCGCAAAAAGAAAGCCGATGGTGCTTCGGCTGCTCCCACAAAAGACGCGGACTTATTTAAGCAGTCGTGAAATTCCGACGACAACATCACCTTCGCTGTGAACTGCCCGGCGCCGTGCCAATTGCGGCTATGATGTTTTTACTTCTTTTTTATCTGATTCAAAACAAGGCATTGCTGCTCACGCCAGGTGTGGCGGTGGAGTTGCCAAGAGTGGCGGGCGCACTGCCGGAAGGCTACTCGGGTACGCTCGTGGTGGCGTTGGACCGAAAGGGCAATTTATTTTTTCGCAACGTGGCGATGACATTAAATGATTTGCCGAGAGAGCTGAAGCTCGCGGCGGCTGGGCGCACCAATTTATTACTCGTGCTGCAGGCCGATCGCCGCGCGAGTCAAGAATCCATCACCCGCGTGGCCGCCATCGCGCGCGCGTCGGGCATTCACAAAACGTGGCTGGCCACGCAACCGGGGTTGCTCAAAAAACCCGCCGGGGCAAAAACGCAATGACCACCCCCAGCGGCAGCACGCCCTCCACGGGGCGGTTTCATTGGGGTTGGTGGGTGGCGGTGGTGTTCGTGCTGCAGGGCGGCGGCTTGTGGTGGCTCTCTCGCCAATCTAACGCACCGGCGCGGCCGGAAAATTATCCATCACTTTTGCTGGCCAACACCAACAGTGCCGGGTTGTTGGAAGCCTTGGCGCTGGAGGATCCAACTGCGTTTGCGCGGCCTAATCCAAAGGGCTTCTCCGGCCTATCGCTGCGGCCGGAAAGGTTGCCGCATCAGCCGTATCGGTGGCAGCCGCCGGAGATTGAAATTCCATATCCCACCAATTTGCTCACCGTCCCCATCGACTCGATTCTCAAAACCAACCTTGGTGACAGCGCCAATGCGTTTGTGAAACCGATGCCGGAAATTATGACATTAAATGTGTCGCCCTTGGAAATGCCCAAGGCGAGTCGGTTGGAAGTAGCGGGCGATTTGGCCGGACGCAAACTGCTCGCATCGCCCAAGCTGCAAACGTGGAATCACACCTCGCTGCTGCAGCCCACGCGGGTGCAGGTGATGGTGAATCTCGGCGGGCGTGTGTTTAGCGTCGTGCGTTTGGGCGGCTCGGGCCACGCACCGGCGGATGCAATGGCGCTGGCATTGGTGCGGCGCGCGATTCAGTTTTCAAAATCCACCAACGCGCCCGCCGCGCCGCTGGATGCTTCCCACTTCACTACGGGCGATTTGATTTTCCATTGGCACACGAATCCATTGACGGTCACCAATCTCGAGGAGGAACCGCGTCGCGAATGAGTGTGTCCGATTCCATTTTTTTATTCCTGTTCGTGTTGCTGGGCGGTTGGGCGGCAGTTGCGTTTTATGCCCGCCAGCGGGGATTGGATTTCGAGCCCGACCCGAATCGGGACAACGTGTTCAGCTGCGAGGAATGCGAGTATGTTTACACCGATGACGATGACGTGGAACGCTCACGGTGCCCGGAATGCGGCGTGATGAATCGGCCGGTGCTGTTTTAATTCCCCGCCTTCACCTCAATCACATCGTGCGGTTTGGATTCGTGCTGGCTGGCGGCGCTGATGCGGAGGTATCGGGCTTTGTCGTGTAGCTCGGCGAGGTTGGACGCGCCGAGGTAGCCTAGGCCGCTTTGGATTCCGCCGGTGAGTTGGGTGAGCACGGAATCGACTGAACCGGAAACTTCCTTTAACGCTTCCACGCCTTCGGCGGCGATTTTGCGGGTGTCGTCTTTGGCACTGTGGCCGTAGCGGGCGGCGCTGCCGGCTTTCATCGCTGCGAGGCTGCCCATTCCGCGATATTGTTTGTAGCGTTTGCCGCTGATTTCAACAATGTCGCCGGGCGATTCCTGGCAACCGGCGAGCAACCCGCCACAAATCACCGCGTTCGAAAGCGTGAGTGCTTTTACAATATCGCCGCTCTTGGTCACGCCGCCATCGGCGATGATGGTAACGCCCTTGGCCGCCGCGCCTTTGGCCGCCACGTACAATGCCGTGAGCTGCGGGATGCCCACGCCGGCGACGATGCGCGTGGTGCAAATGGAACCGGGCCCTTGGCCGACCTTGATGGAGTTGGCACCGCAGTCGGCCAAGTACTCCACGCCCGCCGCGCTGGTGACGTTGCCGGCGATGATGGGTAGAGCTGGAAAAGCATCGCGAATGAGTTTTACTGTATCGCCCACGCCCTGCGTGTGGCCGTGCGCGGTGGAGACGGCCACGGCGTCCACGCCGCGTTCGAGCAATGCGCCCACGTGGGTGGTGATGCGTTCGCGGTCCAGCTCGCCGCCCTGCGTGCGCGTGGCGGAAACCGCCGCGCCACAGAGCAACCGGAATTCCGCATCGCGCGCGGGTTTGAATTGGGCGCTTTTTTCCAGGGCAATCCGTTCCACATCGCTAAGAGTGAAAAGTCCCTTCAAGTGATCGGCGTCATCCACCACCAATAATTTATTGATGCCCGGATGGTCGGTGAAAAACTGGTCAGCCACGCGGATGGGATCGGGTTCGAGTTCTTTTTCAGTGACAGCGTGGACGCTCGTACGCGGGATGGCGGCATCGCCTACGCGGCGGTCGGCGTAGCGCGGCTTCACCACACTGCCGGAAAGGAGGCCGGTGAGGTTGCCTGCCTTATCCACCACCGGAAACGTGCTGAATGTGTAGCGCTGTTCCTCGATCAGCTCGAGCACATCGCTCACGGAAAGATCGGCCGTCACGGTGATCGGTTCCTGAATCAACCCGTGCACGTGATTCTTCACTCGGCTCACTTCCTTGAGCTGCTGTTTCTCGGTCATATTATAATGCACAAGCCCCAGCCCGCCCTTGAGCGCCATCGCGATAGCCATCGCGTGCTCGGTAACGGTATCCATATCGGCAGAAATAATCGGTAAATGCAGCTCCAGATTTTCCGCTAACCGCGTGTCCAAAACCGTTTCGCGCGGGAGGATTTGGGAAAACTGCGTGGCGAGGGTCACGTCGTCAAACGTAAGGCCGGTGTTGGCGTGGCGTGGGAAGAAAGTATCCGCGGTCAAATAAAACTGCGAATCTGTGTCATCAGAATTGGACTTGGCTGCCATAGGAGACCTTGCCCGAGAGCGGCAGCACCTGGCAAGCGGGAAATTAACCTTCCAAAATGCGGCGGGCGATTTCGGTGGAGGATTTGCCGGGGAGGTGGCCGAGGACGGTGATGCGGCCGTCTTGGGCTTGGATGATGGCGCGTTCTTCGGCGGGGAGTTGGTCGACGGTGTAATCGCCGCCTTTGACGTAGACATCGGGTTGGGCGATTTGCAGGAAGTTTGTGGCGCGGAGGTCGTCGAAGATGAAAACAGCGTCGACGGATTCCAGCGCGGCGAGCACGGCGGCGCGGTCGGCCTCGGTGTGGATGGGGCGGTCGGGGCCTTTTAGCTCGGCGGTGGAGCGGTCGCTGTTGAGGCCCACGATGAGGGCGTCGGCTTCGTTGCGGGCGGCTTGGAGGTAGTTGACGTGGCCGGCGTGGAGGATGTCGAAGCAGCCGTTGGTGGCGGCGAGGGTGCGCCCTTGGGCGCGGAGGGCTTCGCGCCACGCGGGCAATCCTTCGGCGTCCAGTATTTTTTCACGAAAATCCAAGGGCCGAATTCTGCCGCAGACGGCAAGGGCTTGTCAATCGGGCTCGCGCGGCGTAGATTGGGCACGTGAACGCGGATGTCATTCTGGTACAGATTCGTGGGATTCTTCCCGCCAATAGCGGTGCTGCGATTTTTTTGGGGAATGACGAGAAGGTTTTCATTATTCAGGTGGAAACTAATATGGCGGCGGTGATTGGCAATTTCCTGCGTGATGCGCCGAAGGAACGGCCGTTGACGCACGATTTGCTGAGCAATGTTTTTCAGGGGTTCGGCATTGGGGTGGAGCGGGTGGTGATTACGGAGCTGAAGCATTCGACGTATTTCGCGCGGGCGATTTTGAAGATGGAAAACGAGCTGGGCTCCAAGATTGTGGAGCTGGACGCGCGGCCCAGCGATTGCCTCGCGATTGCGACGGCGCAAAAAATTCCGGTGTATGTGTCGGCCAGGCTGTTTGAAGAGGTGGAGGATATGAGTGAATTTCTTGAGCAAATCAACGAAGGTGCCAGCGAAGAATCAGAAGACGAATAAGGCGCCCTCGCTTCCGGAGGTGCCGTTGGTGTTGGTGCATGGCGATGATGACTTCGCGGTGAGCCAGCGCGCGCGGCAGATTTTCCAAGGCTGGTGCGAAGCGGTCGGCGGCGAGGATCACGAAACCGTCGAGGCCCACGCGGCCAATGGGGGCGAGGCCTCCAAAATTCTTGGGCGACTGCGGATGGCGCTGGATACACTCCCGTTTTTTGGCGGCGAAAAAGTCGTGTGGTTTAAGGACTGCAATTTTCTGGGCGACGATCGCACGTCCAAAACCAAAGACGTCACCAGCGGCCTGGCCGATCTCACGGCGTGGTTGAAGGCATTCGATTGGCAAGGTGTGCGCCTCCTCATTAGCGCCGCCAAATGCGACAAGCGAAAGGTGTTTTACAAAGCCATCGCCAAGCAGGGGCACGATGAGGAATTTAAGGCGCTCTCCACCGACGACCGCGAGTGGCAGGCCAAGGCCGAGCAGCTTGTCACCGGCAAGCTTCGCAAGCTCGGAGTGAAGGCTGACTACGGCGCGGCCACGGAGCTCGTGCAAATGGTCGGCCCGAACAGTCGCGCGTTGATGAGCGAATGCGAAAAAGTGGCGCTTTATGTAGGCGACCGCGCAGAGGTGACCCGCGACGACGTGCGCGCCATCGTCACGCCCGGTAAACACGCGAAGGCTTTTGCGCTGGGCGACGCGTTGGGCGATCGCAATTTGCCGCGTCTGTTGCGGCGGTTGGATGAGGATTTGTGGGCGGCAAAAACCGATCGGCAAAAATCCACCATCGGCCTGTGCTCTGGGCTTATTAGTAAAGTGCGCGCGCTGCTCTTCGCGCGAGAATTGTTGGATGCGGATATGATTCGCCCCGCCCATGCGTACCCGGAATTCAAGTCGCAGCTCGATACATTGCCCGCCGGCGAGTTTCCCGATGACCGCCGCATCAGTCCGCTGGGGCTGCATCCGTATGTATTATTTAACGCCACGCGACAGGCGAACAACTACACCAGTGCCGAACTCGTCCGCGCGCTCGATCTGTTAATGCAAGCCAACCTCAAACTCGTTTCCAGTTCGCTGGACGATTCATTTATTTTGCAATCCACCCTCACCCAAATCGCCGCGCGCCCAGCGGTCGCAGCCTGATGAGCGCCCGCCTCCAAGTCGCCGTCACCGAAGGCATCGCCTGCATCAAAGTCGGTGGCCCCGCCAACTTCGCCGCGGGCGTGGATTTCAAAACCGTGGTCAATCAATCCTGCGAACAAGGCGGCCGCGTGCTATTGCTCGACCTCACCGATTGCGTGAATATGGACAGCACCTTTCTCGGCATCCTAATGAGTATGACCAATCGGCTCGACCGCATCGAACTGCTCAACCCCAGCGAACGCATCATCGACCTGCTCGACAGCCTTGGCGTGATGGAACTCCTCACCGTCGGCACCGGCGAAAACCCATTTGACGCCAAACTCCAAAACACCGAATCCACCTACGCTGATAAACGCGCCCTCACCGAAGCGAGCCTCGAAGCACACAAATTGTTAATGGAAATTAATCCCGACAACGTGCCAAGGTTTAAGGACGTGGCGAAGTTTTTGGAGGAAGACCTGAATAAATGACCAAGGCCCAATGAGGGTGAGTTTTTTTTTGGGGTTTTGGTCATTGGAATTCCCTTGGGCTTTGGAACTTGGTCATTCCCCCTGTGACTAACTTCCGATTGGCTTGGGCGGTACTCTTCGCTTAACTCCCTCTCCCAATGTCCGACCTCTCCGGCCTCAATCCTGAACAGCGCAAAGCCGCCGCCACCTTGCGGGGGCCGGTGCTGATCTTGGCGGGGGCGGGCACGGGGAAGACGCGTACGCTCACTCATCGCGTGGCGCATATGGTGAGCGAGGGGATTTCGCCGGAGCGTATTTTGGCCGTGACATTTACTAATAAAGCGGCGCGCGAGATGCAGCAGCGGGTGACCAAGCAACTCAAGCGATTGCCCAAGTCGCTCACGCGCGCGGATGGCAAGCCGTTGAAGCCAACGATTTGCACGTTTCATTCGTTGTGCGTGCGCATTTTGCGGCGGCATATTGAGAAGCTTGGGTACAAGCGCAACTTCGTGATTTACAGCGACAGCGAGCAGCTCGGTGTGGTGAAAAAAGTGCTGAGCGCCATCGCCGGCAAGGATGTGAAGGCCGACGCGCGGGAGTTGCAGGGATTGTTGAGTCGGCTGAAAAACGCGGGGCCGAACGGGAATGTGCCGGGCAATGAAGATAGCCTCGCGATGGCGGGGCATATTCGGCGGCGTTACGATTCCGCTTTGCGCGCGGCGAATGCGGTGGATTTTGATGATCTGTTGGTGCTCACGCTGCGGATTTTTAATGAATTTCCTGAGGCGCTCGAGGAATGCCGCGCGCGGTATCAGTACGTGATGGTGGACGAATATCAGGACACTAACGCGGCGCAGTTTGAGCTGATGCATTTGCTGTCCAAGGAGCATCGCAATGTGTGCGTGGTGGGCGATGACGATCAAAGCATCTACGGCTGGCGCGGCGCGGAGATTTCGAACATCCTCGATATGGAAAAACATTATCCCGAGGTAAAGGTCATCAAGCTCGAGCAAAATTATCGGTCCACCCGCGTGATTCTCGATGCGGCCAATGCAGTTATCAAAAACAATCCGCGCCGCCGGCCCAAGCAATTATGGAGCGCCAAGGGCGCGGGCGATTTGCTGCGGCTCGAAGCCTTTGCCAACGAGGAAGAGGAAGCCCGCACGATTGTGGACGAGATTGAATTCAACCGAATGGCCAAGCGCACTCCGTGGAAGGATCACTCGATTTTGTTTCGCACCAACGTGCAGGCGCGTCCGCTCGAAACCGCCTTGCGCAAGGCCGAGGTGCGCTATCATTTGATCGGCGGCCAAAGCTTTTTTGACCGGCGCGAGATTCGGGATTTTCTCGCGTTTATGAAAACCTTCATCAACCCCAACGACGACGCCAGCCTGCTGCGCATCGCGAACATCCCCGCGCGCGGGCTCAGCGATGTGACGATGGAACGCCTGCTCGGCGCCAGCCAAGAGCGGGATTGTTCGGTGTGGAAAGCGATGAAAAACGATCTCGTCATCCACGAATTCCAGCCGCGCGCCCGAAAATCCATCGAGGCGTTTGTAGCACTGGTCGAAGATTTTCGCGGGCCGCTTGGCGAGACCGAGCTTTCCCTGGCGAGTTGGGCGGATAAGTTTCTCGATGAAATTGATTACATCGCTGAACTGCGCAAAGGCGAAAAGGATCCCGAGAACGCCGAAAACCGAATGCGCAATTTGCGCGATATAATTTCAACAATGGATAACCGCGGCGAATCGCTTTTGCCCGCCAATCGCCTCGGTAAATTTCTCGACGATATCACGCTGGACGCCGATCGCGAGGCGGACAAAGAAGACGCTGGCGACGCCGTCACCCTCATCACCACACACAGTTGCAAGGGCTTGGAGTTCCCGCACGTATTTCTCGTGGGCGTTGAGGAAGGATTGCTGCCGCACTCACGCTCCGCCGTGGAAGGCACGCTCGACGAAGAGCGCCGCCTCTTCTACGTCGCCATCACCCGCGCAATGAAAACACTGACTATATCCCATTGCCTCAACCGCAAAAAATACGGCCAAAATTTCCTGTGCCATCCGAGCAGTTTTCTGAAAGAAATTCCCGAAGAACTCTGCGAAGATCTCGATTCCAAAAAAGAACCGGTGAGCGTGGAAGATGGGAAAAGTATGTTTGCGGCGATGCGGGAAGGGTTGGGGTAATGCCCAATTTCCAATGACCAAAAACCAAGGAATATCCAAACCCAAATGGCGCAATGTCAATGGCTTTCCCATTTTGGGAATTGGTCATTGGGATTTCCTTGGGGGTTTGGTTCTTGGGCCTTGGGAATTTCAGCGTCACTCGCTGACATCAAAAACAAACATCGAATCCTGATCGCGCAGGTACAGTTTCCCATCCAGAACCACCGGATGCGCCCAGGCTTTGGCGCGGGTGCGTTCGGGTTGGTTGAAGCGGCTGACTTCTTCGTAGGCTTTGGGGCTGAGCTTCACCAGCGACACGGGGCCGCGTTCGGTGCGGAGGATGATTTTGTTGTCGGCTACCACGATCGCGCCTTTGCCGGCGCTGCGTTCGTTCCACATCACTTTGCCGGTGGCCAACTCAAGGCAGGACATTGAGCCGCCGTTGGAGCCGTACACATAATCGCCCACGCGAATGGCCCCGCCGTGGTGGTTGGCCATTCCCACGCCGCCGGCGTGTTTGTAAATTTCTTTCGTGCTAAACTTGCTGTCTTTGTATTCCACGGTGAACCCGTTGCAGCCTACGCTGTACGCGCTCGTGACAAACAGCGTGCCATTATGAAACACCGGCGTGCTGACCACCGCCGTGCGCCCTTTGCGTGGAGCACTCCAGAGGAGTTTCCCGTTGCTGGCGTCGATGCCCGCCACGCTGCTGCCGGTGAGCTGGAGGTATTGTTTGATGCCGCCAATTTCGCGGACGATGAGTGAAGAATACCCAGCGGAATCCTGCCAGTCCTCGCAGCGCCACGCGGGTTTGCCGGTCTTGGCATTGAGGGCAATCACCGCGCCATTGCGTCCGCCGGGGGTGATAATCACATTGCCGTCATCCACCAATGGCGATTCGCTCCAACGCCAGCCGCTCATCATTTTGCCGCCGAAATCTTTTTCCAAATTCGTGCGCCACACTTCTTTTCCGGCGGTGGTGATGCAAACCAGATCGCTGTGTTGGCCGAGGCAATACACGTGACCCCCCGCCACCGTGGGCGTGGAGCGCGGGCCGGGATAGCCGCGATGACCTTTGGGCTCGCCCACGCGGGCTTTCCATTTGTGATTACCCTGGAGATCGAGCGCGAAGAGATAGCAGGCATCGTCCAAATCGCCGAGCGTGTAGAGCGTGCCATCGGCGATGACCACGCTGGAAAACCCGACGCCCACGCCGGTGGCTTTGTACAGCAACTTGGGGCCGGCCTCGGGCCATTGATTGGCGAGGCCTTTTTCGGGATTCACGCCGTCACGATTGGGGCCGCGCCATTGCGACCAGTTTGCGGCGAAGGTGTTGAGCGCGAGGCTCAGGAGGATGAGGGATGTTAGGATTCGCATAGGATTGTTTGGGGGTTTAATTTTTGAATTATCAATTTTCAAGGAAAGCACAATTTTAATTTAGTTGTCAAAACGCACTTGCTGCACCGTGCCGCCGGCGAGGTTGAACCAAACGGTTCCGTACTTTTTGCCTTGGCGATCGGTGATGTTCAAGCCGGAATATGCCTTCCACGTGCCTTGGGTTTTGCTGGGTTGGCCAAACACCGTAGCGAGCACTGCCTGCGATTTGCCTTTATATATAAAGTCGATGGATTTGGTGTCCACCCCGGCCGTCCACGGGAGGGTTTTGCCGATGGGGCCCGCCGGTGTGGGCGTGACGGCGGCTCCGCCGCCGGTGGCGCTGATGTTGTGGCAGTAGATGTGTTCTTGATCGCGCAGATATAGTTTGCCGTTGGCCACGACGGGATGGGCCCAGATTTTGCCGCGACTGCTGCGGATGCGCGATTGTGGCGCGAGGCGGAAGCGGCCGCTTTCACGCCATCCCTTCGGATTGGCCGCCGCCAGCACCACGTCGCCGCGGCTTTCGTCTACGCAATACATCATCCCCTCGGCGAGGGTGAGGCAGCCTTTGCCGAGCGCGCGTTTTTCACTCCACACCTCGCGGCCGGTGGCGAAATCTTGGCACACCCAGCCGGCGCCATCGCTGTAGCCGTACAAATGCTGGCCCAATAAAATCACGCCGCCGTGATGATTTTTCATCACCTTATTGGCCCACACATCACTGGCACGATTACCCGCACCGAGGTTTACTAATTTGCTGCCCGCGCCGTAGCCGCTGGCGATGTACACTTTGCCATTGCTAAAAATCGGCGTTGGGATCACCGCCGTGCGCCCGCCCCAGCCGGATTTCCACAGCACATTGCCATTGCGCGCGTCGAGGCCCACCAGACTATTTTGAGTGAGCTGGATGTACTGGCGGCCGCCGTTGTGGGTTGCCGGCAAAACCGAGGCGTACTGCGCGTCATCGGTGAATTGTTTGCTTTGCCAAACCACCGCGCCAGTTTGTTTATTGAATGCGACCACCGCGCCTTGCTTTCCGCCTGGCGTGGCCAGCGCGAGGTTGCCGTCCACGGTGATGCTTTCGGTGTAGCCCCAACCCGGAGTCTTGCCGCCGAGCCGTCCCATACTCGCTTGCCATTGGATTTTCCCGGCGAGATCGGTGCAAATTAGATCGCCCTTGCCGCTCATTGCATAGACGTGATTGCCATCTACCGCGGGCGTGCCACGTGGGCCGCCGCCCCAGCCGTTTGATAATTCCTCCCCGAGATTGGCCGCCCACTGTTCGCGGCCTGTATTCGCATCAAGGCAAATTAATTGCTCCGTGCCGCGGCGCGAGCCCATTGTGTAGAGTTTGCCTTTGGCGATCGCGAAGCTCGAATAGCCGTTACCCATTTGGCTGTTAAGCCAAAGGCGTTTGGGGCCGCCTTGGGGCCATTGTTTAAGCAGCCCTTTTTCGGTGCTGACGCCGGTGCGGTTTGGCCCGCGCCATTGCGGCCAATCAAGTGCGACGGTGGACTGCCAGCCAAAAGCCAGAACGAGGAAAGCGAGGGTCGTGCGCATGGGTATTGGATACGGTGATTGGGCCAGAGATTCAACTTATTTGATGGGTGAACCGCCAAAACGCAAAGAAACCAAGAAACCTTTCTTCATGAAAACTGGGCGTCTGGGCGGTTCAAAACTTAATCTAGCTTTTTCAAATACACATTCCGGAACCACACATCCTGCCCGTGATCCTGAAAGCCGATGTGACCTTTGCGGGGGAGGTCTTTGAGGGCGATCTTGAATTTGTTGCGGGAGCCATCGGGGTTTTTGTTGCCGGTGGTCCAGTCATCGAGGTTGGCGTTGACAACTTGTTTGCCATTGATGCTCACAGTGACCTTGGGGCCTTTGCAGGTGATGATGAAGCGGTCCCATTGGCCGGCCGGCTTGGCGGGATTGGCGCTGGGCGCGAGGGCATCGTAGAATGCGCCGTGATCATGCTTGCCGAGTTTTGTTTTGCCTGTGGTGTCCATCACTTGAATTTCAAACCCGCCCTGCACCGCATTCTTAGGGTTCGTACGGAAAAAGATGCCGCTGTTGCACCGGCTCGACACCTTTACCTCCAAATCCAAAACAAAATCTCCGAAGCTCTTTTTCGTCCAAATGTAGCCACTGCCCGGTTTGCGTACGAGTACGCCATCCTCCACCGCCCATCCATTCTTCTTGGCCTGCCAACCGTCGAGATTTTTACCATTGAACAACGCCACAAACCCCTTCGGTGGCCCTGCTTGCAAAGTGGTGACAGTGGAAAGGCTAAACAACGTGATGAGAAAAACAAAGGTGTGCTTCATGGTCAAAAGAGTACGCGCTGGGGCGGGGGTGTAAATGTTTTTTGATTTACAATTGATGGTTTGCGATTGGTTGGCGTGCAATCAAACCCTCAATCTTCAATCGGCAAATCGAGTTTTTTCTTTTCGGCCCAGCGAAAGTAAAGGGCGGCGGTGAGGGCGGTGAAGAAGGCGATGAAAGTGAGGGGAACCACTGCCTTGGGCGAGATGGGGGTGGGGAAGAGTTTATCCCAAAGATATTTGATGAAGGAATGGGGCAGGGCGCTTTCGCTAAGTTGTTCCTTCACCTGCCAATTCCAATCGGTGAGTGGGCAGTAGCCGATGCCGTACTTGAGGCCGAGCAGAAATCAGCAACCGACCACCACGCCCATGAGAATGAGATGCGCCCGCCGTGTGCGCGGAAAAACTCAGCCCAACAAACAAGCCGAAATAAGCAGGACATGAAAAACGCCCAGAAAAATATCAAGAAAAGGCAACACGAGTTACTTGGATTTACGATTGAGAAATTGAGGTTTACGAATGCAACTCAATCTACAATCATAAATTCAAAACCCCAATCGCATCGCGCGGTCGTTTA
Source organism: Verrucomicrobiota bacterium (assembly GCA_028872645.1). Classification (GTDB taxonomy): domain Bacteria; phylum Verrucomicrobiota; class Verrucomicrobiia; order Limisphaerales; family UBA1100; genus JACNJL01. Next base: position 5,001 of record JAPKDK010000004.1, on the reverse strand, counting down.
GCTGTTCCCGCCATTTTTGGAGGTAGCTGTATTGGTGGAAGAGGGGTTCGAGGGTTTCGCAGTTCCAGTTTTGGTTGAGGGACTGGAGTTGGGTGTCGAGGGATTGGAGGGTTTGGTTGAGGATTTTTTGGAGGGGGGTTACTTGGTCGAGCCAGTCGAGGGCTTGGGGGTAGGTTTGGGCTTTGAGGAGGGGGGAGGTTTCGGCTTCGCGTTGGGCGAGGAAGGGGGCAATGGCGCGGAGGAGTTGGTCGACTTGCTGGAAGAGATCGGCGGTGGCGGAGAGGATGTTGTGGACTTCGTCAGGCTTGCGGCCGCGCTCGAGGGTGAGGAGGTGTTGAAGGCGGCGTTTGGGGTCGCGCAGAATTTCGTGCGCGGTGTTGAGTTCGGCGAAGCGGGTTTGGGCGGTTTTCTTTTCGGTGGGGTCAGTGAATTTATCGGGATGCGTGGCGGCGGAGCGGGCGAGGAATTTTGTTTTCAGTGCCTCCACCTCCAGCCACGGTTGGCGCGGTTCATCGAGCAGCGCAAAGGAGTCAGTCATTTCCTTTATTTTCCCGTTGCCACAGCCAAATGCCAAAACCAATGGCGCAAGCAATGACGCCAAGTGCGATGACGCCAAGGGCGATTAGGATGAGTATGGAAAAGCCCATCGATCATGCGTTGAAGCTTTCGCCGCAGGAACAGGTGGTGGCGGCGTTGGGGTTGTTGACTTTGAAACCGGAATCTTCGAGGCCGGTTTTGTAGTCCAGCTCGCTGCCGGTAACGTACAGGGCGCTTTTGGGATCGACCACAACGCGGATGCCGTGGCTCTCGACGAGGATATCGCGATGGGCGGGGGTGTCCTGCAAATCCATTTTGTATTGCAAGCCGCTGCAGCCGCCGCCGGTGACGGCCACGCGCAATACACCCTCGGGCCGGCCTTGGCGTTGGAGCAGTCCGGAGACTTTGGTTGCGGCGTCGTCGGTGAGCTTTACCAAGCGTTCGTCGCCGGTGCGATAGGTCACTTCAGTTGAGGTTTCGGTTTTGCGTTTGGCTGCAAGCATTACGGGAAGTATATGACAAGGAGACTCGCGAATAAAGCATTTCCTTGGCGCGTCTTTTTTGAGATGCTTTCTTGAAGATGAGGCGGTTGTTTTTCATTTTATTGATGCTAAGCGCGGGCATTGTGTCTGCGCAGGATTTTAATTTCGGGGCCAAAACCAAGGTTTCCCTGCTCGTAAACCCTTCCGTGGCCAAGGCGGGCAGCCCCGTCGAGGTGGGGATGCGGCTGGAAATGCCCGCTGGTTGGCACACGTATTGGCGCAACGCCGGCGAAAACGGCACGCCCACTAACATAAAGTGGACGCTCCCCAAAGGCATCACCGCCGGCGAAATCCAATGGCCCGTGTCGGAGAAGGTGGAGTGGTTGGAAATGTTCACTTACGCCTACCACGGCGAAGTGCTGTTGATCGTGCCCCTCACACTGGCGGCCGATCTTGCGCCCGGCGAGTACGCGCTGGCCGCAGAGGTGAATTGGTTGGAGTGCGAGGAAACGTGCATCCCCGGTGATGCGCGGGTGAGCGCCAAACTGGTCGTGGGCGCGGAGGCCAAGCCCGGCCCGCACGCGGGGAAATTCGCCGAAGCCCGCGCCCAATGGCCGGCCAAAAATGAATTGCCCAAGCTTCCCGCCCAATGGGCTGGCGCGGCCAATGCCGATGGCGAGCGGACTTTGAAACTGACCGTGCCGGTGGATAGCAAAGAAACTGAAGTGCATTTTCTGCCCTTCGGCACTTCCGGAAAAAAATGGGAAATCGCCCACGCCACCCAACTCACCAAAGGCGAAAACGAATTTACCCTTTCAAAAACCATCACCAGCAAAGACGGCGACTGGCCTATCGAAGTACACGGCGTGGTGCGTTTTGAGACGGAAGGTAAGGTAACCAGCCACGAAACGGCGTTTCAAATTGGGGCGATTGAGCCTGAAGAAAATCCGTTCGGTTTTTTAGGCGACGCCAAATGCCAAGTGAGCGCGCGGCTGGATCACACGCAAGCCACCGCGGGCGGTGAGGTATTGGCCGGCGTGTCCTTCAGCATTCCGAAGCACTGGCATATTTTTTGGAAAGAACCGGGCGCGCCGGGCGAGCCGCCGAAGTTTGAATGGACGTTGCCCGCGGGCATCACCGCCGGCGAAATCAAATGGCCGCTGCATTCGCAATTGGAAATGTTCGGTGAGACCGCCAATGTTTACGAAAATCAAGTGATGCTGCTCGTGCCGCTCGCCGTGGCGAAGGACGCCAAGCACGGCGATTATGAAATTGGCCTCAAAGTGTCGTGGCAGGAATGCGACGACCAAACCTGCGTGCCGCAAGAAAAGACTCTTCAACTCACCCTCAAAATCGGCGAGGAAGCCCAGCGGGTGGGACACCACCTAGAATTCCAAGCGTGGCTCGCCAAGGTGCCCAGTGAAAGTGGCGGCCCGGGCGGCGGCAGTTTTGAAGGCGATGCGCCGAAATCCATTTGGTATATATTGAGCTTCGCGTTTCTGGGCGGTTTAATCCTCAACGTGATGCCGTGCGTGTTGCCGGTGATTTCGCTCAAGATTCTGGGCTTCGTACAGCAAAGCAATGAAGCCCCGGGGCGGTTGCGGAATCTCGGGCTCACGTATGGGCTGGGTGTGTTCTTTTCGTTTATGGTGTTAGCGGGGGTGATGGTTGGCGCGAAGCAGGCCACCGGCATGGCGTCGTGGGGGATGCAAATGCAAAGCCCAATTTTCAACCTCGTGCTGATGTTAGTGGTGACGTTGGTGGCGTTGAACTTGTTCGGCGTTTTCGAAGTCACGCTGGGCGGCGGCAGCACGATGACGAAAGCCAACGCGTTGGCCAGTCGCGAGGGGTATCTTGGCGCATTCTTTAACGGCATTCTCGCCACGGCGCTGGCCACGCCCTGCACGGCACCGTTTTTGGCCAGCGGAATGGGCGCGGCACTTTCGCAATCCAGCAGCGTCATCATCGCGGCGATGGGCGCGGTGGCGGTGGGGTTGGCGTTTCCGTATGTGCTGCTGAGTTTCAAACCGGGGTGGTTGAAGTTTTTGCCCAAGCCGGGAAATTGGATGGTGCAGTTCAAACAAATCATGGGTTTCCCAATGTTGGCGGCGGCGGTGTGGGTGCTGTCATTCACCGGGCCGATGTTCGGCGATAGCGGCGTGATGTGGCTGGGAGTGTTGCTGGTGTTTGTCAGTTTAACGGCTTGGGTGTTTGGCGAATTTATGCAGCGCACGGTGTCCAAAAGTTCTAAGCCGTTGTTGGCCTGCGGATTGTTGCTGGCGGCGGGTTATGCGATGGCGCTTGAATGGGGGCTGGACTGGCGGCATCCGGAAAACCGGACGATCGTTGGGGGCGGCATTGAGGTGAAAGCGGATGGTGTGCAGTGGCGGAAATGGAGCCCCGAAGCCGTGGCCGAAGCGCGTGCGGCGGGGCAACCGGTGCTGGTGGATTTTACAGCGGATTGGTGTATGACTTGCAAATACACAAAGGGTCGGGCGATTGAGGTGGATTCGGTGATCAAAAAATTGGTTGAGCTGAATGGGGTGGCTTTCATCGCGGACTGGACGAATCGAGATCAAACAATCACGAAAGTGTTACACCAATATAAGCGCGCCGGAGTGCCATTGGTGTTGGTGTATCCGCCGGAGGGGGAGGCTATTGTTTTGCCACCGGTGATGAACGGGCCCGAAAAGGTCTTGGAAGCGTTGGATAAAGCTGGTAACGTTTCGCCCTGAATTCGTCAGGGAGGGCGAACTTGTTTTAACCAATGAAAAATCTGAAAACCGTTTTTGCGGCGGCCATTTTATGTGCTGCTGTGGGCTGCCAAACGATTGGGCCGCGTTCGTTGCGGACGACGCATCCGCAATATAATCACGCCATATCGCGCACGCTGGATGAGCAGTTTCTGCTGAACCTCGTGCGGCTCAAGTATCGCGACAATCCGTTTTTCCTCGAGGTGAGCAGCGTGACTACGCAGCAATCGGTGCAAACCGAGATGAGCGCGAGCGTGAAATTCCTGCGCGGCGGCGACACGCTCACGCCTTCGGCGGGGATGACTTATAAAGAAACGCCCACCATTTCTTACACGCCCTTGCGCGGTGACCAGTTTTTGAAACAAATCCTTTCGCCGGTGCCGTTGGAGGCGGTGCTGATTCTCACGCAAAGCGGTTGGAGCGTGGAACGGGTGGTGAGCATTTGCGTGGAGCGCGTGAATGGCTTGGACAACGCGAGCAATGCCTCGGGCCCCACGCCGTCACGTGAGCCGCGGTTTGAGAAATTTCAGGAAATGGTGGGCATCCTGCGCGAGTTGCAGTTGGCCGACGCGCTAGAGCTCGGCGCTGCGCCGTGCTTGGCGGATGCGGATGGAAAGATGCGGACGGGAAATGATTTGGTGCTGCGGGTGCGTTCGGTGACGACACTGGCTCCGCGCATTATGCGGCTCAAGGAATTGCTGGGCGTGCCCAACGCGGGAAATGAATTGCGGCTGACGAATAATTTTTTCAATCGGCCGGAGAATGGCTTGGCGGTGCGCACGCGGTCGATGATGGGAATTTTATTTTATTTATCGCACAACGCTGAAGTGCCGGCGGCCCATCGCGAGGCGGGGCTGGTGACGCGTACGTTGGCGGCGGACGGTACGGCGTTCGATTGGAACCAAGTGACCGGCGGCCTCTTCCGCGTGAAATCGGCCGCCACGCGTCCGGACAATGCCTTTGTGAGTGTGGATTATCGCGGCAAGTGGTTTTACCTCGCGGACAATGATTTGGAGAGCAAGAGCACGTTTATGTTGCTGACGCAGTTGTTCAATTTACAGGCGGGGCAGATTAAAACCGTGGCACCGGCCTTGACGATTGGGGTGGGCGGTTGATGGCTGATGAGGTAGGGTGCGCCTTTATGAGCGACACTAGTACGAAACCATTAGTAGGAGTCATCATGGGCAGTCACTCAGACTGGGCCGTGATGGAGAATTGCGCGAAGCAAC
>JAPKDK010000389.1 GCA_028872645.1 Verrucomicrobiota bacterium | reverse complement strand
CTCGACACGGACAACGTCGTCATCCTTGCCGACTTGTTCCACATGAACATTGAGGAAACCAACATCTCCGAAGCGTTGCGCACTTATGGCAAACACATCGGCCACGTACATTTCGTGGACAGCAACCGGCGCCCTGCCGGATGCGCTCACATGGACTACGCGCCAATCGCTGCTGCTTTGAAAGAAACCGGCTACGACAAGTACGCCTCAGCCGAGGCCTTCCCGTGGCCAGATTCCGATGCCGCGGCCAAGGCCACCATCGACGCTTTTAACAAACACCTCGCCTGACATGAAACGCCGGAAGCTGGGCAACACGGATCTCGAACTTCCGGTCATCTCGTATGGAGCGTCGTCGTTGGGGCAGGAGTTTCGGCGGGTGACCATTGAGGAGGCGTTGCAGTCCTGTCACGTAGCGTTGGAATTGGGGATGAACTTCATTGACACCTCGCCCTTTTACGGGCGCGGCATGAGCGAGGTGTTGTTGGGGCAGGTGTTGCGCGATTTGCCGCGGGAGGAATTCATCCTTGGCAGCAAGCTCGGCCGGTACGATTCAGCGCACTTTGATTTCTCCGCTAAGCGTGTGGCGGAAAGCATCGATGTCAGTCTTCACCGTATGGGGGTGGATCATCTCGACATCATTCTTTGCCACGACATTGAGTTTGTGGACATGCAACAGATCGTTGATGAGACGCTTCCTGCAATCCAAAAAATCCGCGATGCCGGTAAGGTGCGCTACATTGGTTTCTCCGGATATCCCATGAAAATTTTCCCGTTTATCCTCGATCAAATCGATGTGGACGTCGTGCTCTCATACAATAATTATCATTTGCAAAACACGTGCTTCGCCGATCACTTTGATTATCTCAAAGAAAAAAACGTGGGTATCATGAACGCCGGTCCTTTTTGCGCGCGGCTGCTCACCAATGCCGCGTTGCCCGATTGGCATCAAGAGCCCGAGGAAGTCCGCGCTGCCTGCAAACAAGCCGCCGACCACTGTGCAAGTAAGGGCGTGGACATCGCACAACTCGCCGTCCAATTCTGCGTGGCTAACGAAGAAATCACCACCACCATCGCCGGTAGCGCTAATCCCGACAACGTCCGTAACTGGGCAAAATGGGCGGCGGCCCCGATGGATGAAGCACTTCTCGCTGAAGTGCTGGCCATCATTGAACCGATCAAAGACATTGGCCACATTGAGGGGTTGCCGGAGAATAATTAGAAACTCATGAAAGCAATCATTCTTGAAAATCCGGAGCATTTTACCATTGCAAACATTGATGAGCCAAACCAACCCCGCGCGGGCGAGGCTTTGGTGGAGGTGTCCCGCGTTGGGATTTGTGGGACGGATGTGGCGGGGTATCTCGGGAAGATGCCCTTTTATACTTATCCGGTGATTCCCGGGCACGAGCTGGGGGTGACGGTGTTGGCGATGGGCGAAGGGGTTGAGAATGTGAAGGTGGGCGATCGGTGTTCGGTTGAGCCTTATATGAACTGCGGGGAATGTTTTGCCTGTTGCAAGGGGGCGACGAATTGTTGCGAGTCGTTGGAGGTGATTGGCGTGCATAAGGATGGCGGGATGTGCGAGCGATTTGTTTTGCCGGCACGCAAGTTGCACCCGTCAGAAAAATTGACGATGGAGCAGTTGGCTTTGGTGGAGACGTTGGCGATTGGGTGCAACTGCGTGAACCGCGCGCGGCCCGGCGAGGGCGACAAGGTTTTGGTGATTGGTGCGGGGCCGATTGGGATGGCGGTGATTGAGTTTTTAAAAGTAGCCAAAACGGAAATTACCGTGATGGACATGAACGAGACGCGGTTGCAGTTCTGCAAGGAAACGCTCGGCGTGGATCACACGGTGGTTTTCAAAAACGACGGCACGGAAGCCGATCGCCTGCGCGAAGCGAATGGTGGCGA
>JAPKDK010000388.1 GCA_028872645.1 Verrucomicrobiota bacterium | reverse complement strand
AAGTATGCCCCAACATCATCAATATCACCGAGCACCTGCTGGAGATCGTCACCGCCCCCCACGATATTTCACGTATCGAGACGGGGAAATTCTTGCTAGGAGAGAAGAGGCTTATGCACAAAGCACATGACCCAAGCCAGCCTTGATATCGTTTCCCTGCATGCTGGCAACAAGCAATAACACCTGAGGTTCGACGCCAACCTTAGCCGACCGATGGTTCGCGTGGATCGCAGGGCCGTTACCCAGGTGACCTTGGGTTTGGTCTCGAATGCGATCAAATTCACGGCCAGACCGTGGTATAATCATTGCCCATTTAGATGACGCGCCGGAAGGCGGCGTGACGCTCTACGTCTAAGACACCGCGGTCGGAATCAATTTCTCCATAATTTCGAAGGCGTGCGAGCCTCTCGGCCAACAGGACAATGGCTCGGCATATGAAGCGCCCAGGACCAAGCCGGGATTGGCCACCGTCTAATCATTGGCCAATCAGCACGGATGCTCTGCAACCATCAAATCTTCGCCAAATGACGACACCAGGATCTTTATGAATTTTCCAGCGTTTCGGATGACCAAAAATTAGATGGACGGACCCAAGGCTCCTTTTGACTGTTGTTTGATAACAGTTGCCCCGGTAGTGGCAGATCACTAAGGTTCGTCCTGAGTAAAACTGGGAGGTAATAATGAAACTTACAACGCTGAAAAAAGCGGCGGTTGCTAGTATCGCGGTTGGGGCGCTCGCCCTAACGGTCGCTGCTGGGCCCGCGGCAGCAGAAATGAAGAAGCAAGAATTCCGGGTTGTTGGAACTTGGGGATTTCTCGATCACTGGAAAGAGCGTGAAGGCCCTTTCTGGAACGAGCGTCTGCCCAAGCTCTCGGGCGGCAAGCTTACTGCTAACGCCAAATCACAGACCGAGCTGGGCTTGTCCGGCTACGAGATTATGCGTCTACTGAAGCTCGGCGTCTTCGATGCCGTCCACGGTGTTACGACTTATGTGGCACAGGACAGCCCAGCGATCGAGGGCGCGGATCTGGCCGGCGTGATTCAGGACCTGCCAACGTACCGCAAGGCTAACGAAGCCTATCGCAGCATCCTCGCTCGTGAGTTCGAGGAAAAGTATGACGCCAAACTTCTGATGATCTATGGTTGGCCGAGCCAACAACTCTGGTGCAATTTAGGTGACCGGAGCATCAAGGAATACGGTCTCCACCAACTTGCGGGCAAAAAAATCCGGACCTACTCCACTACGCTGGGTGATTTCATCGCTGGTGTCGGTGGCACTGCCGTCACCATCGCCTTCGCCGAGGTGGTCCCGGCTCTGCAAAAGGGCGTCGCCGATTGCGGCTTGACCGGCACCTTGCCGGCCTACAACGCCAAGTGGTGGCAGGTCGTTACCCACAACATTCGCATACGGCTTGGCTATGCCTCGTCCTTCCTGGCCATGAACCTCAAGAAATGGAATAGCCTGGACAAGGAAACCCAAGCTTTCTTCACCACGCATCTTCCCCCGCTTGAGGAAGAAATGTGGGCTGCCACTGCAATCAACGACGAAGCGGGCATGAACTGCAACGCGCAGGGACCGTGTGATCGTGGCCCGGTTGGCAACATGACCGCTATTGAGCCGACGGCGGCTGATAAAGCTAAACTCAAGGATGTCGTCGAGAACTTTGTTCTCAAGCGTTGGGCAAAGCGTTGTGGTACGCAAAAGTGCGTCGACGAGTGGAACGCAACGATCGGCAAGATCGCGGGCATGAAGGCCTCACTCTAGGTTTCATCCTGTAACGACAATTTTGGCGTCGCAGTTAAAAACTGCGACGCCATTTCTAAGATTTATCGGGGGATAACAAGTATGTTCGCGGCGATACACGCGCGCCTTGAGAAACTCTCTCTATACGCTGTCTGGCTCGGAGGCTCGACCCTTC
>JAPKDK010000387.1 GCA_028872645.1 Verrucomicrobiota bacterium | reverse complement strand
CCCCCAGCCTTTGCCGGTGTAGCCGGTGGTGTAACCACTGGTTCCCAGCACCTCCACATAACTGCCAAACTTGGCTGGGAACACGTTCTGGTGATTGGCCGCTGACTCCAGCTGCCATGAGTAACGGCCGGTAAGAATAATTGCTCGCGAAGGCGCACACTTGGCATTGGGCGTGTACGCACGTGTGAAGAGAATACCCTCCCGCGCCACACGATCAAATGCCGGCGTTTTCACCCATTTACAGCCGTAGGCACTGGCGTGGCCAAAGCCCCAGTCATCGGCAATGGCAAAGAGGATATTGGGTCGTTGTGATGCCGCCTGTAGCGAGAACACAAAAATACAGAAGAGACCAATCAAGTTACGTTTCATATAGCGTAAGGAATATGCTTCTCAAGTTACAAATGCAGGAAATACGTGACAGCAACCTCTAGAGTGAAGGTGCTTTCCATTGTGGGATGCCGCCCTTTTTCATTTGCTCGGCGAACCACACGTGGAAGGGGCGCGTCTTGGACATGGGCGCACTTTCATTAACCATCAAGGGTCGGGCTTCCTTCCAAAATTGCTCGTAGGCCGCGCGCATCTTCTTTACGACCTCGGGGTTTTGCTCAGCACGATTCTCTTTCTGCTCGGGATCATTTTTCATGTCGTAAAGCGCGCCGGGCACAGTCCTGCCCTTGCGGGCCTGCTGGGCGCCAATGTAGCGCCATCGCTGGCTGCGTACGGCGAAGTTTTTCCACTGATGCGTGTTCGGATCGGTGCCGGTCGCCCAACGAGCTTTATGAGTAAAGAGATAACGATCGTCAGGGAGTGTTTTTCTCTCTCCAGTGAGTAGGGGCAACAGGCTGCGACCTTCCACTTGGTTTTTCGGAAGCGTCTTCACGCCGGCGATGGCAGCGAAGGTGGGGAGAATGTCGATGTGGGCACTCACGGTTTCGAAGTCGCGGCCGGCTTTCCAATGGCCGTCCCAACGCACGAGGAAAGGCACGCGCACGCCGCCTTCATCGGTACTGCCTTTTTGGCCTTTCATGCCGGCGTTGTAGGGCTTCATGGCGGTGCCGTCGGGCAGTTTGCCCAGCACTTGGCCCGCGCGGCCGGAGCCGCCACCGGTCATGCCGTTGTCACTCATGAAAATTAAAATGGTGTTTTCATCCAAATCCCATTCCTTCAGTTTGCCCATGAGGCGGCCCATATTTTCGTCGATGTTTTCGATCATGCCGTAGAAGCCCGCCTGTGTTTTGCCGAAGCCGAGGTCGGTGAAATGCTTTGTGTTTTTCGGTGGCGCAACGAATGGCCCGTGCGGAGCGTTGGTGGTGATGTACGCGAAGAACGGCGCGTCCCCATCTTTCTTGGATTTTATCCAACCGAGTGCGGCGGTGAAAAATAAATCGGTGCAGTAGCCTTGCGTTTTCACAAACGATCCATTGTGGCGAATGACCGGATTGAAATATTTGTTCCCCGGCGCATCGGCGCAACTGCAGTTGTACGCTTGCCCAATGCCGCCCGCGCCGTGGATGAATGCCTCATCAAACCCGCGTGTGTGTGGCTGATACGGCTCCTCATCGCCCAAATGCCATTTGCCAAAAATGCCGCTCGTGTAACCAGCCTGCTTCAGCACTTGTGGCAGGATGGTCGCCTTGAGGGTCATGCGTTCGCGTTCGAGGATGGTGTGGGTCACACCGTTTTTCATCGGATGCCGGCCAGTCATAATCGCACTGCGCGTCGGCGCGCAAGTGGGGCAAACCAAAAACCGCGTGAACCGCGTGCTCGTGTCGTAAAGCTTGTCGAGATTTGGCGTGCGAATCCATGGATGACCGTGCCTACCAACGGGGCCGTAGCCCTGATCATCGGTTATAACTAGAATAATATTTGGCTGCTTGGCCTCCGCTTGGTTTGAACCACAAAGGACACAGAGGAACACGGCA
>JAPKDK010000093.1 GCA_028872645.1 Verrucomicrobiota bacterium | reverse complement strand
TATAGCCCTTCTCCATCGCGGTCGCTTTGAAAGTAGAGATATTTTCCATCCACCGACCACGTGGGGTCACTGTGGAACGCGTTGAGGCGGGTGACGTTGACCGGCTTGCCGCCGTCGGCAGGAACTATCCAAATGTTGAGCGAACTGCTGCCAATGCGTGTGCTGTATGCGATCCACTGGTTGTCCGGTGACCATTCATATTCCACTCCGCCACGACCGCGCACATGGGTGCTGGGAAGTTTGACGATGGTTTTGAGTTTGTCATCTGCCAGCGTGAGCCGTTGTAAGCCGCCTTCAGGGCCGGCCATCCAAAAGAAAAGATGCTTGCCGTCAGGAGAAAGTCGCAGGCGAACCACATCCTCATTGCGATTCCAAAGAGGGCGTAGTTTTTGAGTTTCCAAATTGAGCTCGTAAATGCGGGTGTTGTTTTCGCGGTCGGATGTAAAATAGATTTTCTTACTGTCTTTGGCCCAGGAAAAATCCGAGTCATCGCCGGGCCAGCGCGTGAGGCGGCGGGCTTGCTCAGCGGGATCACGGGCGACTCCGGAGGGTTTGGTAATGGGGATTTGCCAAATGTCACCTTTGAGACCGAAAATCATACTCTTACCATCGGGCGCGGGCTCGGCTTCAGTCACGCCGTCCTCGAGAGTTTCACGGCGGCGCGGGCTTTGTTTGTGGTCGGTGAGAACAATTAAAGAAACCGGCCGTGCATCAGTACGGCCTTTTATAAGCATCCAAATTTGATCGTTATACTCGAAGGCAATGTCACCCGTGCGCGCAGCCACTGAAGGGTAGCGGACGCTATCGCCAGTAAAGTGGGTTAACTGTTTTGCTTCACCTTTGGCGTCAACGATCCAGAGGTTGGGCGTGCGTTTTTCATTGTCGGTATTTTTCCCGCGCTCTTCATTTAGCTTAGGCGCGGAGGGTGTCGCTTCGCCGGTGGTCACCGTCAGCAAATTTCCGTCGGGGAGAAATTGCGTAAATAGATGCTGATGGCCGGTACCGCGAACTTTGCTTCGTTCTTTTGTGGCGAGGTCGAGGGTCCATATTTCAGATGCCGCCGAGCCGGTGTAGCGAGGTCGATACCATGGCATGCCGTATCGGCTGTAGACCATTTTTTTACCGTCGGGAGACCAGCGCGGGTACCGCATGACGGCGTAATCTTCGCAGAGTAGCTCGGATCGAAACGTGGATACATCTACAGTGTACAAGCCGAACCTCGGGCTGTCACGGCGAGCGGTAAAACAAATTCGACTGCTATCAGCGTTCCAGCCAAAGGGGAGTTCATGGCCGCTGTGCCAGGTGAGTTGTCGTGCAGCGCCGCCAAGGGCGGGAATCACAAACACATCCCACTGCCCGTGCCGACGACTGCCAAAGGCAATCCAGTTTCCATCGGGGGAAAATACGGGGTACGCATCGAGCGCCATGTGTGATGTGACAGGGATGGCCCGACCACCGGTGGAATTGGCAATCCAAATATCACCGCGATAGACGAAGGCCAGCCGTTTGCCATCCGGGCTGAGTGCAGGGTGTCGCGCACCGGAAACAGGTTTGGAACTAGGTGGGGGTAATTGAGCCCAAGACGACGCGGTCAACGTCATCGTAATCAGGAAGAAAAGCGTTTTCATTTGGTCGGGACATTTTACCTCAAAACCCGCCGCGGGGCAATGCGTATTGAGTGCCGGCCTAATCGTTGTGCCACTTCTGCAGTTCCACGATATTTTCTTCCGGATCGGTCATGTATAGCAAGGTGAGGCGGCCTGCGTTGGGAATATTGATTGTTACCAACTCACCGTAGTCATCGCCTCCCAATTCCTTGATTTGTGCGCGCTTGGCGTCCACATCATCCACTTCAAAAGCAAGATGCGCCAGACCGGGGCGGTTTAAGGGCTTGGGAAAGTTTTCGCTGGTTGTGTTGACCGTAAAAATTTCAATTGTGGGTCCGTTCTCCCCGTGGCCGGGCACCCTCAAATGCCTCCCTTGCACGCGCGCTCCGGGAATGCCGGTCAGTGCGTCAATATGCGATCCGTGGTGATCGCGTTCGCTGCTCCACGGTTCGCAATCGAAGACCGTCTCATAAAAATCACAAAGGTTACGCCAGTCTTTGGCGATGATATTAACGTGGGCGTAACGCGTGGCCATAGCTGAGGTTAATCAATCGCCGCGATAAACACAACGCGCGTTGCACGTCTCCGCCACTTCGATTGCCGCGAGCAAGGGCAACCGTGGCTTGAGTTGATCCCAAATCCATACGGCAATATTTTCGCTGGTCGGATTCTTAAGGCCGTCAATCTTGTTTAGATGGAAGTGATCGAGCTGTTTCCAAATCGGGTCGAAGGCTTCGCCGATGTCCGCGTAGTCCATCACCCAGCCCAGTTCAGGATCGCATTTTCCCGTGACAACTAGTTCCACTTTGAAACTATGTCCATGAAGTCTAGCGCACTTGTGATCTGCTGGCAAATTCGGCAAAGAATGCGCGGCCTCAAATTGAAAAGTTTTTCGTAATTCCATATTCATTTTCATTGTTCCCAGTCTGTCCAAGTCACTAAGTCACCCAATGTGGGTCTTCCATCGTGGCGCCAACCGATGGGTGGATTTTGCATTTGGCCGATGGGGCATACTCGTGTTACGCCCCAGTGGGCCAGCTTGATCACGATCGCCTCCGTTTCGCTCTTGGGCGCGGCGAGCCCCACAGTGGATACCTGGCCGCGCGCCATCTCGGCCGCGCGCAAAGTTTCGTCAATGTCCGCCACGCTTTTCACATGTATGAAGCGATTCATGCACGAGGTTGCAAATTGCGGTTCCTCCTCGAAAACCACCGTCCATGCCGTGGAACCCTCGCTTTGCCATTGGCGCACATCGCCGGTGTGAGCTGCGCGGATCTCATAAAATGAACGGCGATGCGCGATCTCGCCCGACTCAGCCTCCGAGATTTTGCCGCGCGGTTCGGATTGCTCCAAAGCATCGATTGCATCGGACAACATTTCGGCAAACTGTTCGGGCCGCACTGCGCCGTCGCGTTCCACATAAAAAACATGGGGCGAGAGGCAACCAAGTTGGTTCCACGCCGCCACATCGCGAGCGGCATTTTCCGCTAACTCACGGGCCATCGCGCGTGAAAGATAATCCTTGTGAATGTAACCAAAACTTACCCGATGACCATGCCCGAGAAACCGCTTGCCGATGGGCAGTCGCGAGCGGATGGCATCGAGCGTTTCATCACAACCCACAGCCACTATGCAATCAGCCTCTTTGAAGAGCGCTTCTTCAAGTGGGTTGTCGCCGCCGGGCCAACGTGCCAATTCGAGACATGCGCCGAGCTTGGCGTGTGTGTGATAAACCGAATGGGCGAAAAGGCGCGGGATGAATCCCGCTCCTTCAGCGCATTTCACAAACTGTGCCGAACCGACGAGCAATCCATGCACCATGCTCATGAGTGTGGGGCAGGGGAGGTTGCCGGCGGTGATGTGGCCGATGAGTTCAGGTCCGCGTGCGAAGGCTGTGCGATTATCCGAGCGTTCCTCGGGCGTGCCAAGTGGCGCATCGAGTCGGCGTGAATCACCCAGTTCCTGCGCCATGAAGTTGTGCAAATTTTCCTCAGTGATGCGGGAAAAAAATTCATCCAACCCGCGGGCCAAACTGGCGGGTGAAAAACCGGTTGCCTCTTGCCCAGCTTCGAGTGCAATTTTTCGGAAGGGAAACAAATCGTCCCGCCAGTTGTCTGCCAATTGCGCAAGCAACGTGATGGTTTGGGCGGTGGGTATGTCGCGCAGGTATTGGGTGCGATTGCGTTTGAGCTGACGGCACGCCTCGGTGACCATGCTCGGCGTAAGTCGCGCCTCGGGCTGGGTGTCGATGATGAAAAAATTCGGCAATTCCATCGGTTTAACTTTCGGATAACGCCAGCGAACAGCCGCGCGGTTCGGATGCAGTTGCGCGCCCAATCAGTTCGAAGCCGTCACCACGTCGCACCGCCAAGTCTCCGGTTAGGATAGCCAACACGGAGCGGATATTGGCGAGGTCAAAGACTTGCAACAAGCCGGTTTCGCCTTCCGCAACTTCGGCTTGGGTTTCAGGAGAAACAATACGGATGCGTGCCCAAGCGGGGAATGTAAATGTTGGGCAATCAGTCCGGCCAACGATGCGGTCATACGCTTGTGAGCCCAGTTCGCACATGCCGTATTCTGAGATGATGTGGTCAGGGCGCACGCCGAGCTTTTGGGCAATCAATGCGTGCAATTCAGATTTCGGAAGTTCCCGCGAGCGTCCTTTGTAGCCGCCGGTTTCCATCACGCGCGAGCCTGTGGGCAGCGCGATGGGGGCCTTCATTCCATCCAACCATTGCACAAAAGAAAATGAGGCCCCCATAATGAGTAGCGGCTGGTTGCCATCTATCGCCCCGACGCAGGCGCGTTGAGCGGTGTCGGCATTAACTTCCCAACCGCGAGGGCTGTTTGTTCCGGAAAAATTTGCTGTGTGTTGCACGGTCAACATCATGTGCGCCAGCGATGAATGGGGAGCCTCCGCGGGCGCTGGCGTTAGGGACAGGGTGCGGCAATCTTCCGGCGCAAGGTGTGCGTGAAACCACGACTGCAGTGAGTTCTCGTAAACAGCCAGTGATGATGAGTCATGCCAGTGGCGGCTGAAGACAGTGCCGGTTGTTCCGCTGGAGTGAAAAACCGTGGTGCGTTCATTGAGCAGAAGGCTGGTGATTTCAAAATCTCGAAATGCTGTGGTTGGGACGGCCGGGATTTTCCGCCAATGATTCACGGAAACGTGCCGTGCGCGGCAGAGATCGCGATAAGCGGGAACATGTTTAAGCTGGAGCGTAAACAGCGCGAGCGCTAGTTCGCCAAATCGGCCTTCGCCGTTGCGAATGAATCGCGACACGGCCTCAGCGGCCTCGTTGAATGTTGAAAATGTCATCGCGGTTTTACTTTGTCCATTGATCCAAGGATCAATTGGCCGGCTGGTTTTCCGCAACATCCGGAAGGTAACTTTACACTATTTGGATGGCCGTTGCCAAGGCACTTGGCCGGCACGCTGAAAGTGTTTACTGAGGGCGGCTTTCAGTTCGTTGAATTTGCGTGGTTCTTTGCTGGCCAAATTGTTCTTCTCCAGCGGATCGTTGCCGAGATGGTAAAGTTGCAGTGGTTCGTCCGGGCGATTATGCACGAGCTTCCAATCGCCCCGGCGCAGAGCGTGATAATCCTGGCCGTTGTAAAGACGCCCGCCTTCGCGCCGCAAGAAAATCATGTCGCGCTCCAGCTTCTGAGGTTCGCCAAGGAAAGTGGGCAGTAAGCTCACGCCCTCCACGTAGGCGGGCACGTTGGCCCCGGCCGCTGCGCAGACGGTGGGGTAAAAATCCATCGAGAGTCCGGCCAGTTGGCTGCGCGTGCCGGCTCGAATGCTGCCGGGCCACACGGCGCATGTGGGCACTTTGAGGCCGCCTTCGTACATATCCTGTTTGCCGCCGCGATGATTGCCGCAGCGTGCCCCCACGCTGAGTTGACCGCCGTTGTCGCTGCTGAAAATAATGAGCGTGTTTTCATATTGGCCGTTTGCCTTGAGCGTGGCGATGACTTTTCCAATACCGTCATCCATATGCTCAATGAGCGCGACCAGTTTGGCGCGGGGTTCCGCGATGCCTTTTTCCCGCGCCTTCACTTTGGCCAACCAATCCGGTGGCGGCTGGATGGGGGTGTGCGGGGCATTGTACGCGAGGTAAAGGAAAAAGGGCTGTTCTTTGCCTTTGCGTTTGTTGAGATAGTCGATAGCCCAATTGGAAAACAAATCTGTCGCGTGGCCGGGCGGATCGATTTCCTTTTGGTTTTCGCGGAAGTAATTGATGCCGTGCCGACGGTGTTTGTAATAGTCGTCAATCATGTCGCAAAGGAAGCCCTTAAAAAAATCAAAGCCACGCTCGTTTGGGGTGTTCGGTGATTCCAAGCCGAGATGCCATTTGCCGACAATAGCCGTGTGGTATCCGGCGGCTTTGAGGGGCACTGGGAGCAGAACGGCTTTGGGCGATAGCCAGCCCCAGTTGTTTTTGGGGAAAGTGCGGATGACGCCTGGCACGCCGACGAGGTCGGGATACGTTCCACTGAGCAACGCCGCGCGCGTGGGACTGCACACGGGGCAGTTTGCGTAAAAGGAATCAAACCGTATGCCTGATGCCATGAGCGCGTCGAGATGCGGGGATTTTAAATCTTTCGCGCCATAACACGAGAGGTCGCCATAGCCAAGATCGTCAGCAAGAATAATTAAAACGTTCGGCTTGCCTTGAGCCAGCATCGGCGACAGGCATGCTATTGCGAGGGTGATTAGAAGTTTCATGCGCGGTTGGTTTGTTCGTAAAGTGTGCTCAGTCAATGTGCCTGACAAATTTCTGCATGCGTTTGCCGATGATGTCACCGGCATAAATGTTCCCCTTCTTATCGACAGCGAGACAATGCAACCAATTCAATTCGCCGGGGCGTTCCTCGCCATCGGTGGCCTTGGGGAGGGTCCACATTTGCAGCAGCTTCCCATTGGGGCGGAACCGCATAAACACCTGATCTTTTGGTGGGCAGCCGAGAGGGGCTCCGGGGTACTTCGGGTTAAATCGCCACTTCATCGGAGAGGATCCGCAAACCCAAATGTCGTCGTTTTCGGTGATGCAAAATCCCCATGGCACGACAATGTTTCGCCACGAATCAACCAGCTTAGCTTCGGTATCATAAATTTGGATGCGCACATTGTTGCGGTCAGCCACATAAATGCGATCCTTTGAGTCGATGGCGATGGCGTGGGGAATGCTGAAGCGCCCGTCGGAATTCCCGAGAGTTCCCCAAGCTTTGATAAATTTCCCATTCTTGTCGCAATGAACAATGCGGGCATTTCCGTAGCCATCAGAAATAAAAATATCCCCGTTGGATGCGATGGCCATGTCGGTTGGTTTGTTGAGGTGCGTATTGTCTTTTCCCTCCACTCCGGGCGTGCCGATGTGCATGAGTTCCTTGCCTTCGGGCGTGAACTTGCGCACCAAATGCAAGCCGATGTCAGCCAGCCAAATGTGACCCTCTTTGTCGATTTTTATCTGATGCGCTACGCTGTTGGTTTCGGTGGCCCAACTGTTGACCAGAGCGCCATCGGGTGAATAGACTTGGATGGCCGGTTGCGTGCGTGTGTAGCACCAAATATTTCCCGTCCCATCAATGGCCACTCCGGGCATATCCGACCACGGAATGCCAGCGGGGCGTTTGGGCCAGGATGCATCGACTTCAAACCACGGTGTGACATTGACTTTGGGATAGGGCGACTCCACAGCTGGGGTTGGTTCGGAATCACCGGTTTTGCAACCAACAATTATCATTATGACCATCGCGGCCAGAAGAATGAGGGTGTTTTTCACGTGCAAAGTTTATAGACCCGCGAGCAAATCATCCACCTTATTTTTAACGGCATTGTCCATCTCAATGATGGGTGGCCATTCGCGGTGGAAGCCGCTTTCGCCGGGGAGCTTGTGGGTGGCGTCGAGGCCGAGCTTGGTGCCAATGGCGATGTCGGTAGTGGCGTGGTCCAGCACATCTGCGGGGCCTCTGCTAAAGAGGGCATCCCGCTGGGGGTCGGTGCAGGCGCCGAGGCGGAAGAGGACTTCGCTGGTGTTATGGACGTCGACGTCCTCATCAACCACGATGATGTACTTGGCGAACATCATCTGCCCCGCGCCCCAAAGGCCGTGCATAATTTTATAAGCCTGCATGGGGTAGGTTTTTTTGATGCTGACGAAAACAAGATTGTGGAAGGCGCCTTCGGCGGGTAGGGCAAGGTCGACCAACTCAGGAAAATTCATTTTCAAAATGGGCAGGAAGAGGCGAACGCTCGCGCCGCCCAGATAAAAATCCTCCATTGGCGGTTGGCCTACGATGGTGCTCGGATAAATGGCGTCCTTGCGATGGGTGATGGCGGTGAGGTGAAAGGCAGGGTAAGGCTCAGGCAGGGTGTAGTAGCCGGTATGGTCACCGAAGGGGCCTTCTTCACGGAGGGGTTCGGTTGGGTCGACGTAGCCTTCGAGGACGATGTCAGCATCGGCGGGTACTTCGATATCGTTGGTCTCGCACTTGACGAGCGGTACGGATTTTTGACGGAGCCATCCGGCGAGCAGGAGTTCGTCGAGTCCGTCGGGCAAAGGCGCGCAGGCGCAGAAGGCGTAAACAGGATCACCTCCGAGAAAAACGCTAACAGGCATTCGCTCGCCTTTTTCGTAGTAGCGCCGGCCATGGCGGGCAGCAACTTTTTGCAACTGCCAATGCAACGCGGTGGTTTGTTCATCGAAAACTTGCATTCGATACAAACCTAGGTTGCGGTCACCCGTGTCAGGATCGTGAGTGACAACGCAGGGAAGAGTGAGAAAGCGGCCGGCGTCTTGAGGCCAGCATTGCTGAATTGGGAAATTTAACAGGGTTGAGAGTTGAGGGTTGAGGGTTGAGGAGGGTTTGCCGTCGAAGCGGTGAACGACTTCCTTGCATGGGCCGCTCTTTACTTTCTTGGGCATGGCGTGGCGGAGGTCGAGGGCGGCGCCAAGGAGCTTGAAGGTTTCGCCGAGACTGGTGGGGGGCTTGGCTTTGACGAGCTTGTTGAGTTCTGCGGCGGCATCTTGGACCGTGGCGCGGCCTAGCACCATCGCCATTCGCTTTTCGCTGCCGTAAGTGTTGATGGCTAGCGGGAAGGGGCTGGGTTTGCCGTTGACTGTGGGTTGTTCAAACAGCAGCGCTTGACCGCCGCCGGGCTTTTTCATCTCACGGTCGGCCACCTCGGTGATTTCCAGCTCGGTGGCCACCGGCGCGCTAATGCGACGTAGTTCACCTTCAGCTTCAAGCTGTTTCAAAAACCCACGGAGTGATTCACATGCCATGCGGCGGTAGGATAGCAAATGAAGGGGCGGGAGGGCAAAAGTTTATCGTTTGCGTGGAATGGCGCGTTGACGTCCCTGCAATTCTTGCAGCCGCTCAAGGATTTGGGGCGGTATTTCGCGGCCGTTGAGCTGCTTGGCTCCGTTGATTTTAATGTTGCCCTGGTTTCTCTGCACAACAGTGCTCCAATTTGTGCGGGGAACAGGACGGGTTGAAGCACTTCTAGGCTTGCCCAGATTAAATTCAACCCTACGGAAAATGTTTGCATCGAATGTTGCCTCACCAAAGATCGGGCTGCCAAGGGTAACTTGATTGCCTTTCCATGCCTTGATAACGCCGGTGATGCGACTGCTGCCTGCAAGTGTGGCGCGCACCGAGTTGGCCGGCGTGGGCGGAGTGACAAGGGTGTCGCGGGCAAAATGAATTGTTCCCACTTTACCAACCGGAATATTTACGTCACCAAATGCGGTGGACTTAAATTTCATCACGTCATTACCGATGGCCTGCAGTTTCCCAGTGATGCTGTCGTCATTAGCGAATAACACAAAATCTTCTTTGGCACCCGCGGCGGCAGCTACGTTACCCGTGCCCGGCAGGTTGCCGCTCCACTCACTGATGGTGATACGGCTGATGCGCATGGGGTTGCTGGTGCGTGAGGAGAAATTCAGGCCATTGCTTAAGGGAGGGGCTGCGGCCATGGTGTCATTCCATTCACCAACAAGTTTACCATTGACGATGACGGCGACCTTCTTTTTGGATGTATCATGGCAGAGGGCGATGCGCACTTTTTTAGGGCCGATTCCAAAACTGTAGCTTCGGCTGGAAGGTTGCAGGCGTTGGCTGCGGATGCCACCACCTACTTTTGCATAGCGATAAATATACACGGAACTGCCAGTGAGCCGAATGCTGTAGCAATTGCCTCCGCTGTAGGAGGTGAGGTTGTCAGTCATAAACCCGACGTAAACGCTGGGGCTGCCGCGTTTCCATTCTAGGTCAAACTCCACCCGTGCTTTGGCGGGCATTTTTGGGAAACTGCGCCCGATGACCGGCCCGCTTGCAGTGGATTCGAAACCGCCATCGGAAAAATTCCAACCCAAAGTGCCAGTTCGGGTTTCCTTCCATCCTTTTTTTGTCACTGGTCCGGAGTATAATGATGAGCTCGTGATGGTGCCGGGAGAAAGCGTCCGGATGGTGCTGCGATCCACCGCCAACTCGCCCGCGTACCAGGTGCTGATGCGCAGTTTGTTGTTTTCCATTCCCAAAACTTCGCCGGTGAGCCGGTCGCCATTGGAAAATTCAATCACCCCGCTGTGAGATTTGGCGTTGGCCGGCACGGGCTTTACAGCAAAATCAATGCGGCTGATTCGATCCGTTGGGATAGT
>JAPKDK010000386.1 GCA_028872645.1 Verrucomicrobiota bacterium | reverse complement strand
TGGCCTCCAGCGAATCAGCCGGTGCGACCATCCCCACGCCGTCAGTAGGCTGCGCTTGCGCTTGGGCCGCTTTCTGCGATCCTTGCGCCTGACGCGTCGTATTGAGGCTAACTTCTTTCATAACAACCGTCCTAAATATCGTGTATTTCGCGAAAAACACAAGTTTTTTCGCACACACAACTCAGGTGGCGCCGGGAAATGGGGGCAGCGGCGCTGGGCCTTCCGACCCTTTTGGCACCGTTGACCCTTCCGATTGGGGCTCCCCTTCGGGAGTCTCCACCGGTTCAGGATTTCCGGACACTCTCTGACTATCCTTATTATCGGCAGCTAACAGCATCTCTTTAGCATTTTTTTCTGATAAATGCTGAAAAATCGCTCCGAGCGAATAACGCCCTAATTCACGGGGTGAATTGAGGACCAACAACTTCGTGGCCGCCAAAATACTGGAGGATTGCCGCTCGCGGATATGCCGGCGAAGGCTGTTGTTCACCGTCGTTTGCCCGGCATCAAACACCTCATCGGTGGCCCAAATCAATTCGCCATCTTCGAGGCTAAAGAGATGCAGCTTCCAGCCTATGCCGATGGGCGGGTACGCGCGGTAAGTGGTCAGCTCGCAAAAGAGCACCGCTTGGCAGCCGGTTTCTTTGGTCAGCATGGGCAGGAAATCGAAGGGCAATGCCGCATCAGCATAAATTGCCCGCTCGTTAAACAACCCGTGCAGCCGATGGGGCGTCACCGTGACCACTTCAAACAAGCGCGCGCGCGAAAGCTCCTCGGTGAGCACCGCTTGCAGCAGCGGTACTCCGCGGTCAGCGGGCGCGTTGCCGCGGCCGGGCGTCAGCGGCATCACCGCCACGCGCAGCAGATCGGCCGGCAAACCGCCGGGCGCGAGGTGCGTGTTGGATGGCGCGTGGAAGGGGCCCGTGTAGGCGCCCTTATCCGTGCGCTCGAGGGCGGCACAGCCGGCCAGCAAACCGCCGGCGGCCGTGAGGGTTAAGATGCGGAGTATTTTCATAATGATTTATTTAAAATTATTTGAAACGAGCAGCGAGGAAGCTCATTTGTTGGTTTACCTTGGCTTGTGAAGTTTCCATCGCTACGAAGCCGCGGATGAGCTGATCGCGTTTGGATTGCACCTGCCGTTCATGATCGGCGATTTGCTTGGTGATGTCGCTCACCTGATCGGTCATGTTTTTCTGGGTGGTGGCCATCGCGCCATCATCATCCAGCACGTTGTCCAAATAATCGTAAATCGAGATGCCCACGCCGTAGGTTTCGGTGGTGAAGAGGCTCTTGACTTGGCCGAGATTATCGCGCAGGGCACTGTCGAGTTTCTCTGAATCGTCCAGCGTGATTTCATTCGTATAACCGCTGGAGATGTAGCCGATCGATTCCAGGCGCTTGATGGTGCTCGTGATGCCGGTGACATTGCCGGTGAATTTGGAACGCAACTCGCGCGCGATTTCCGAGGGCAACGTTTCCGAGGCTAACACGCCGCGCGTAATCTTGCCGTCCGCATCCGTGCTGCTAGCGATTTGTGAGGAGATGAGCGACTGCACTTTGTTGAGCTGCGCAATCAAATCGGAGATGGCGGTCTTGACCACTTCCGTGTCGGATTGCACGGTAATCGTGGCTTTTTTTGGGTTGCTATCCAGAAAATACACATCGCCACTTTGGGCGCTGGTGAGGTCCACCGCGCTCGTGCCTGCCTCCGCATCGGCTTTGGTGGTGTGCAGGGTGAAACTATTGTTGGCCGTCACTTTCACATAATAAGTGGTGCTGCTGGAAAGCCCGCCGGGCACGGTGCCGGGGCTGTACATCGTCACAGAGTCGCCGGTGGAATAGTTGTGACTCTCGGTGGTGGTCACGCTTTCGCCGGAGGTATCCACGCTGCTAATGCGCGAGGCACCGCTGGCTTGGGTGGCGGTGAC
>JAPKDK010000385.1 GCA_028872645.1 Verrucomicrobiota bacterium | reverse complement strand
CTCACCAAGGCCGGCCAACTCCGCGTGCTCGTCGCCACGATGGGCCTCGCCGCCGGTATTAACTTTTCCCTGCGCAGCGTGGCCCTTGCCGCCGGTTCGTACAAACGCGGCGGCGTGGAGCACGCGCTGCGTGGCGATGAAATCCTGCAAATGTTCGGCCGCGCCGGCCGACGCGGGCTTGATGATGTGGGATACGTGCTCGTCGGAGCCAACGACGTCCGCATCCGTGATGGATTCCCCTGTCAACTCGCCCGCAGCGGGCTCGTGGATTGGGGCGCGCTGCTCGGCATTATGCACGCGGCGGTGGAGGACGAACGTGAACCTTTCGCCGAAGCAATGCGCGTGCAAAGCCGACTCTTCACTACGCGCCCCATCACGCTCGGCGTGGAAAGCGCGCTCGAACATCCGGCCACCCCATGCGGTTTGCCCACCGATGCTGCGCGCGCTCGCCACGTGCGGCATAAAGAAAAAGAAATTTTAAACAGCCAAGGCGAATGGGAACGCAACCCCAAACGCGAAGCCACTCCCTTGGGCGAAATCAAAGTGTTGGACGACGAAGCATCCCCCGGAACAGCGCCCGCGTTGCGTCCCTTGCTCACCATGCCCGAGGCACTTGGCAAACAAGGCCCCGGAGTGCTCACGGTGCTGGATCCCAACGCGGCTGAGCCGGAATACGGCCGCATTGCCACCGTGGCGGAAAAGAACGCAAAGGGAAAGTTGCTGCCTGTGCGTTGGGTGCGGCAGGTGCTTAATTGGCGCGGCAAATCGATGACGCGTAGTTTGTGGGAAACCCAATTTGGGCCGAAGCTCCAGAACAAAATGGCCGAACGCGGCACACCTATTCTCGAGTACCGCAATTTACAAAATAAAATTTCAGCGCACTTCAGCCTCGCGGAAGAAACGCAGATCGTGCCCATCGATCGCCACGGCATCGCCCTCTGGAAACCCTCAACCCGCGAAGGGTTGCCCGGCGATTGCGCCGCGTGCGAGCTCGTGCCCGTGTGCCGCCGACTGCCGCGCGCCCACGGCGTGGTGCATCACTGGCAACGGTTTGGTTTACTGGAACCCAACGGCGCACCGACGCGGCGCGGGCGCATCGTCAGCTTTTTCACCGGCGGCGATGGGCTCGGCATTGCCGCAGCGATGGAGGATGAAAAGTATCCCATCGAAGAATTTATTTACGACATCGCCAACCTGCGCGGCGGCTTTCGCTTTCACGGCGATGCCGATCGCTGGGATGGGCATCTCGCCTTGGCGTGCCGCAAAACTTATGGGATGTCCAGCGTGTTGGGCTACCTCGACCGCGGCGCGCCACCGGAATACGGCTACGGCGCGGACCTCGTGGTGGCGGACATCCACCGCAATCCCGCGCGCAAACAATATTGGGTTCGCGAGGTGGCTGAGGAAGGCGATATCGACCGCATCATCGTCGAGTGGCGCAGCTTGCTGCGGCGCATCACCCATTCCCCCGCGCTCGATTGGCCCCGCTGGACAGACTTGCAAGCGCAAGCCCGCCGGATGCTTGACGAAACCGAAAGCCCGACTCTCACTGACCTTCCTCCGCTGGATTTTGGCCAAACCCAGCGCCAAGAGCATCGTCTCAAACTTCGCCGGCACTAAAAAAACCCGCCGGTTAGGCGGGTTTCATAAAATCTCTTTGTTTATCCGGCTCAGTTACTCCGCTTGTAAAGGCGAAGTGCACGCCGTAATTCGCCGAGGGTAGGTGCGCGGCACATTGCCGCTGGTTGGGCCGTCGAAGTGATGCTCATACCAGAGCGCGGGGTGTATCCAACCCGCATCGAACGCCTCTGCATTCCTCCCATGCCGCCCATCTGACCGCCGAAGCCGCCGCCCATCTGACCTCCCATGCCGCCCATCTGACCGCCCATCTGACCGCCCATACCGCCCATACCGCCCATACCGCCCATACCGCCCATACCGCCCATA
>JAPKDK010000092.1 GCA_028872645.1 Verrucomicrobiota bacterium | reverse complement strand
GCTCTGCTCCAGCATGCTCACCGGCCATCATGACGCCTCGCAATTGCCAGAGGTGATGCTCGGTGGAGGCGGTGGACGAATCAAAGGCGCTCGCAATCTGGATTATCTCAAGAACCCCAACCGCCAAATGAGCCGCTTGTTCATGAGCATGATGGACAAGATGAACATTCGGCCTAAGACTTTTGGCGACGCGACCGCGCCGTTGGATGAAATTTAGTTCGGTAGGTTTTCGTTTGCGCTCTTCGGCTGGCACGCTTAGCCTCGGCGCATGAACCGACGCACTTTTATTCAAACCACCGGAGCCGCTGCTGCAGTGGCTGCCACCACGCAAATTCAGGCTGCTGAAAAAAAACGTGAGCGGGCGAATCAGGGGCTTATTTTCAAGTCCACAAAATTTGGCGGACAACCGAACTTGAAGCGGATGCAGAAGCTCAAGGAACTGGGCTTTGACGGCATCGAGGGGAGCGCGCCGGGGATGGATGTTGCGGGGCTGCGCAAGGCGTGTGCGGAGGTGGGCTTGCCGATGCATGGGGTGGTTTATAATAAGCACTGGCAGAAGCGGCTCAGCTCGCCGGACAAGGCGGTACGCGAGGAAGGGCGCACAGGGCTGGAGGCGGCGATTCGCGAATCGAAGGCGGTCGGTGGTTCGTCGGTGTTGTTGGTGCCGGGCGCGGTGAAAGGCGACAACGAAACGCACGAGCAGGTTTGGGAACGCTCCATTACGGAAATTCGCAAGGTGATTCCGCTGGCCAGCAAGCTGGGCATTCATGTGCTCATCGAGACGGTTTGGAATGGCTTCTGCTACAAGCCGGAGCAGTTCCGCGACTATATCGATGAAATTAACAATCCATGGGTGCAGGCGTATTACGACATCGGCAATATGCAAAAATTCGCGCCCAGCCACGAGTGGATTCGCGTTCTCGGCAATCGCAACGTGAAGCTGGACGTGAAGGATTGGGGAAAGAAAAACGGCTTCTGCCCACTCGGCCAAGGCGATGTGGAATGGGACAAGGTGCGCGCGGAGTTGAAGAAGATCGGCTTCTCCGGCTGGGTCACGCGCGAGGGCAGCGACGGCGGCGATGACAAGACGGCGAAGCTGATGGACGAGTTGCTCGACCTTTAGCCGGAACTTTCCAGCACGATTTCAAACTCGAGGCCGGCGGGCTTTCGGTTTCGGCAGGTGACGGTGCCGTTGCAGGCTTCGACGCAGGTTTTGACGATGGCCAAGCCGAGGCCCGCACCGCCGGTGGCGCGATCCCGCGCAAGTTCTGGGCGATAGAAGGGATCGAATATTTTTGGCAAACTTTCCTCCGGCAAGCCCGGGCCGCAGTCGGTGATCACGAGGGTCAATTTTTCATTTTCACGCTCGGCGGACACGTTGATGGGGCCGGCATCGCCGGCGTATTGGATGGCGTTGCGGAGAAGGTTTCCGAGGGCGAGTGACAATCGTCGCTCGTTGGCGGTTACTGAAATATCTTGGTTGACGGAAATCTTCATCGTCGCATTTTTGGCGCCTTCCCGTTCCACCACGCTGTCGATAATTTCACGGAGGTTGACCGCCTTCAGTTCAATGGACTTGGGTTTCACGCCTTCCTGCGAAAAAAGCAGCAGTTCATTCACCAACTCGGACATTTGTTCCACTTCGTCCTGCACATCCAGCACGTATTTTTTCTGCTCCGCATCCGCGCGCTGGTCGAGGATGCCCAGAGCGACCTGAATACGCGCGATAGGCGAGCAAAGTTCATGGGAAATATCACCGAGGAAACGGCGCTGGCCTTTGACGAAGCCGTCCAGCCGGTCGGCCATGAAATCCACGGCTTGCCCCACACGGCCGATTTCGTCGGTGCGCGAGGTGCTGACACGCGTGTCGAAATTTCCCTCCGCAATTTGTTCTGTAGCGGCGGTGATCTTGGCGATGGGCTGGGTGATGTTGCGCACCATCGGCAACCAGAAAAGCACTGAAAGCAGGACGGCCAAGATGAGAATATTCACCCATCGCAATGGATCGGAAAAGAGACCAGCGCCGCCCATTGTGTCGGACACCGTAACCAGTGTGGCAAAGTACTGGGCTTGGTTTCGCCCTTGTTGAACCCGGCGCAGTCCGAGGAGGTTTTCGCTGGGGAGCTCTTCGCTTCCCTCAGCCTGAACCACCACTGGAATATTTACTCCCGCCCAATACCGTGCTTGGGGCTTATCGGTTTTTATCATAAAAACCGCAGGGGGCGGATTGGGGGTTCCGCTCAGCGAAGGAGATCCTTTTTGTTGTGATCCAGATATGTTTTCGCCGTTGCCGCTACGGTTGGGCAGGCCTGCGTTGCCACGCTGCCGCAGCCAGGTTTCCAATTCAGATTTGCTCAACTGTTTGTCTTTGTTGGTGTCGGCCTCGGTCATTATTTCTGTGATTTGTTCGGGCCTGAAGGGGTTCCACCGGCGGCTGAAGGAAGGGCGCCTTCGGGTTCGCTGCACAATCCCCTCATATTTTTTGCGTTGCTCTTCATTAAGCAACTCATCCATCTTTTTCTGATAGTCCAGCATAATTTTACTGAGCAACTCGCGCGACTGAACGAAGCGTTCTTCCCGCGGCAATTCCCGCAGGGCGGAGTTGGTCCACATACTGCGAAGAGCCTGATCTCGCCCGAGCCTGACGGCGGAATATTTTCCGCGTTGTTCTTCGTTCAACTGGAGTTGCTCGGCCAAGGTCGGGGGACGTTCACGGGGTGGTCTGGGTCGGGGGAGGTTGGCGATTTCATTGCGAACCTCGTCGGGGATTTTCAGGAAATTATCCACCAGTGATTGGCCGTCGATCCCCACCAGATGAAATTTCACTTTGTAGATTTCAGAAAACTTTCCCAGCTCGCTTGCCCAATCCTCACGCAGCCGGTTGGTGAGCCCATCGGAGATGACTTGAGCCACTTGTCGCACCCGTTGCTCCGAGGGGCCAACGAATGGCGAGCCGGGGCCGATTTGGAATTCGTAGACCGCCCAGATCATTGTGCCAATCAGCAGCAGGTTCAAAAAGAACCAGGCGAGTATTTTGGTGAAAAGTGTGCCGCGGATGTTCATGGAAAAATCATTGTTTAATCATCATGTAACCGACCGACCGGACGGTTTGGATGAAGATGGGTGCCTTGGGGTCGTCGCCCAGTTTCTGGCGCAGGGCGCTTACGTGGACATCGATTGACCGGTCGAACACATCATAATCGCGTCCGGCCACGTCATCGAGAATTTGTTCGCGCGACCGGACCCGCCCGCGCGCGCGAGTGAGGCTCAGCAGCAGATCGAATTCCAGCGAGGTCAATTTCAGCGGCACATCGCCCAGGGCGGCCGTGCGCGAGCCTGGCGAGATAACCAAATCGCCATTGGTGAGATCCGTCTCTACCCCGCCCTCGGCACGATCTTTCAGTTGCGTGCGCCGTATTACTGCGCGCAGACGTGCCAATAATTCACGCGTGGAAAATGTTTTGGGCAAATAATCATCCGCGCCAATCTCCAGCCCCACCACGCGGTCGGCCTCATCGCCGCGCCCGGTGAGCATCAGCACCGGCACATTGGATTGATGCCGAATGGCTTTGAGTACTTCAAACCCGTCCATCCCCGGCAGCATCACATCCAGAATCACCGCGCGGTAATCGCCATGGAGCACCATCTCTAATCCGTCCGGCCCGGTGTTGGCCGAGGCCACATCGTATCCCAGCGGCGCGAGGTAATCGCGAATCAATTCACACAGTTTCGGGTCATCATCAATGATGATAATCGGCGTGGCCACTGGGGAAGGCCCCCGCTGAGCGGTCACTGGTTGGCTGTTCATTGCTTGGCTCATCGCACTTTGCATTTCTCGAACGAGGATAGCTTAACCGTTTCCGCGCATTTTTTCCCTGAACTTTACAACATTTTACAATTTTCAGGCCCCGTTCACACACCCTCTTTACATCCATTGAGTCTAATTAATCAAGCAGATGCGATGCCTCCAACTCAATCAAAAGGAATTAACGATGAGCAGAATAAGCACGATGATGGTGGGAATGGCCGATTGCGCGGTGCGCGATGAGGAGAACGAATCGGATGCCGAGATCCTTCGCCGCATTCGCAATGGCGAGCCGGAGGCGTTCGAGATTTTGGTGGCCCGTCATAAAAATCGGGTGTTCGGAATCCTGACCCATTACGAGCGGGACGCGCAGAAGGTGGAGGATCTCGCGCAGGATACATTTCTCAAGGCGTGGCGCAATTTGAAACAATACCGCTCCAAATCGCCCTTCGAGCATTGGCTCTCCCGCATCGCTAGCAACGTGGCGCGCGATCATCTGCGCCGCATCCAGCGCCGCATTCGCGAAACCAGCTTCGAGGACCTCGGCGAAGGCTCCATCGATTGGCTGAGCACCGGCAATATCAACCGGCAACTCAAGGTTAGCGAAGCGCGCCAACTGCTCGAGTATGCGATGCAGGCCCTCACCCCTCTCAGCCGCGTGATCCTTACCCAGCGTGAGATCGAAGGCCGCAGTCTGAAAGAGGTCAGTGAACTCACCGGTCAATCCGTGGACTCCGTAAAAGTCCGCTGCCATCGCGCCAAAATTAAAATGCGCGAGGCCCTCCAGCAACTTCAGGAAAAAGAAAACCGCGCCACCGCCTCACGGAAAGTCGATTGGCAGCCGTACTTGGAAGCCGTCCCGCTCGCCGTCTAGCCCGCGTTCCGCACCATTTTCGCTTTACGCCATCACCCGTGCCGCTACGCTGCTGGCATGCGCTCCCTCATTTCATCCTCATGGATTCTGGCTCTGTTTAGCAGTTTTCTGATCGCGGGAAATACCCACGCCGCCGCGCTGTTGGGCGGCGCCGCCAAGGTGGACATCACCGACGAGCGAGGGCCGGTGAATGACCGCCTTTACGTGCGGGCGTTGGTTTTGAAAAGCGGCGACACCACCGCTGTGCTGGTCACCATCGATGCCGTGGCCATCGGCGGGATCGGGCGCATCAAGGATGATTTTTTGCCGAACGTCCGCGCGAAGCTGCAAAAGGAACTAGGCATCGCGCCGGGCAACACCCTATTCAACGCTAGCCATTGTCATGGCTTGGTGCATCCGGAAGTGGAGGCGCGCACCATTGCGGCGGTGAAAACTGCCATAAAAAATCTCGTGCCCGTGAAGGCCGGCGCAGGTATGGGGCGCGAGACGCGCATCATGGAAAACCGGAGGCTCGTTTTGAAGAGCGGCAAAGTGGTGGACGTGCGCCACGCTTACTCGCTGCCGCCGGATGAATTGGTCGCCGCCGTTGGTCCTGTGGACACGGAAATTGGAGTGCTGCGCCTCGACCGTCTCGATGGCAAACCGCTGGCCATCGTTTACAACTTTGCCTGTCATCCCATTCAAAACGTTCCCAGCGGCGGCAACACCGCCGACATCACTGGTTTTTCGTCCAAGACCATCGAGGAAAATCTGGGCAAGGATTGCATTGCGCTTTTCGTGCAGGGCTGCGGCGGCGACATCAATCCTATTAACTACAAAGCCGTCAACCATCTCCGCAACGCCGAGCCCCTCGGTCTCATGCTCGGGCTGAGCACGCTGCGCGCCGTTCGGAAAATCAAAAGCCAACCCGGCCAGCCCATGGTCGTTCACAGCGAAAAGCTTAAACTCCCCCGCGCCGACCACGCTAAGCGCATCGCTGCCATGGAAGCCGAACGCAAAACATTATCCGACTCGCTCAACGGAACGTTTTTGAATCTAAACACCTTCCTGCCACTCGCCGCGAAGTACAATCTCTCACCCGATTTTCCCTCGCTCAATTCCTATCGCTACCTGCACGAGCGCAAAATGGGCCGAGCTGGGCTGGATAAATTGGATGCCACCAACCGCGCCAACCTTCGGGCTTACGTTCGCAACATTCACACGATGGAACAAATCACCCGCCTCAACACCAACCTGCGGTTGCTGAAGCGGCATCACGCCACCGGTCACGCGGTGGGCAATAAGACCATTGACGTGGAGGTGGCCGGCCTACGCGTCGGCGAGTTTGTGTTGGTCACTTTTCCCGGCGAGTTAACCGTGCAGATTGGCCTCAATATCAAAAAGATATCACCGCACGACCTCACCTTCGTCGCTGGCTATACTAATGGCTACATTTACTACGCACCCACCGCCAAGCAACTCCGCAACGCCGGCGGCGCGCAGGAGGACAGCGATTGCCTGCTCGATCCAGCTTGGCAGAAGCTCTACGAAACCCGGGCCGCCGCCCTCATCCAGCGTCTTAAATGATGGGCCGCGCGGGAGGCTTCTTTTGCCTGCTCACCGGCATGGCCTTCGCCGCGCCGGACATCAACTCGGTCAAGCCCGACCTCGCGTTGCCGCCCCTAAGCAAAACCCAACCGGCGGCCGGAGTGCGTGTGAAGCAGACGCATCCGCATTGGGCGAAGACTTCCGCTTATCACACACTCTATTTGCCCAAAGACTGGCGGCCGGGAAAATCGTATCCCGTCCTCATCGAATACGGGGGCAACGGGCCATACCGAAATTCATTTGGCGATGTGAGCACCGGCAAACCAGAGGGCAGCAAAATGGGCTTCGGTATTTCCGGCGGCACAGGGTTCATCTGGGTTTGCCTCCCTTACTTGAACAACGCTGGAAATAAAAATGTGACCCAATGGTGGGGCGACATGCCAAAATATAACCCTCAACCTACGCTGGAATATTGTAAGAAAGTGGTTCCTTGGGTCTGTAAAAACTATGGAGGTGACATCAAAAGCGTGGTGCTTTGTGGCTTTTCGCGTGGGGCGATTGCCTGTAATTATTTAGGTTTATATGACGATGATATTGCCAAGTTGTGGAGAGCTTTCATTCCGTACAGCCATTATGATGGAGTCAGGCGGTGGCCTTATCCGGTTTCAGATCAGGAATCGGCTAAGAGACGTTTGCAAAGGCTGGCTGGCCGGCCTCAGTTCATATGCCATGAAGGCACGGGCGTCAGTGGGACGCAAAAATTTCTGGATAGCACCGAAATAAAAGGAAAATTCACCTTTCAAGCAACGGGTTTTCGCAATCATAATGATGCTTGGCTCCTTCGTTCTAGTTCCGCCCGCGCCGCTCTGCGCGTGTGGTTGAAGGCGACTTTGGCCAATTAGCCGTTGCAAGATATTAGCGGTTACGGTAGGCTCACCGGCCATGAAACCCCTTAATCGTTTCCCCGTTCGCATGGCGCTGGCCGTCATGATTTCCACGCTTTTCGTGAGCACCGCCGTTGCCGAGGAAGGCTGGCTGGTCGATTTCGAAAAAGCCAAAGCCCAAGCCGCTAAGGAAGGCAAACCCATCCTAATGGAATTCACCGGCTCGGATTGGTGTCCCCCCTGCAAAGCGTTGCACAAAAATGTTTTGGTGAAAGATATTTTCAAAGAAGAAATGCCCAAGCATTACATTCTGTTAAAACTCGACAATCCGCGCGACAAGTCCAAGCAAACCGACGCCGAGAAGGCGCAGTATAAAGAGCTCGCCCGCGAATATAAAGTAACCGGCGTGCCGTCGGTGTTTCTGGCCGATGCGGATGGCAACCCGTTCTTTAAGAGCTCAGGTTACAGCGGTCAATCAGCTGACGAATGGGTGGAGCAAATGGTCGGCAAATCCGGCATCCCCAAGGCACTGGCGAAAGCGGAAAAGGCCAAGGGCATCGAACGCGCCAAACTGCTCGACACCGCGCTGACGATGATGGGCTCCAAGTTCGCCAACGAAAGCCACGGTGGAAAAATTGATGAAATCATTAATCTCGATGCGGAGAACAAAGCTGGCCTCAAAGTAAAATACGAAGGCGCCCGCAAGGCTGCGCAGTTCAAGGAAACTCTCACGCAAATCATGCGCGCCAATGGCGGCGCAAAATCCGAAGCGCTCATCGCCAAAGTGGATGAGTTGGTGAAAAAAGAAAAAGCCACCGGCGAGTTACTGCAAGAGGCTTTGTTCATCAAATCGTCCATCATGTTTCGCGACAAGAAAAAGGATGAGGCTGAAAAGCTCTTGATCGAAGCACAGAAAGCCGCGCCCAAGAGCGATACGGCCAAGCGCATTGATGGCATCCTTAAAAAATTCTTCGGTAAGAAGAATTCTCTCTAGCGCTGAATCCAAATTCACCCAACGGGGCAGGGCAACCTGTCCCGTTTTTTATTGGCCACTGTCAATAGTTCCCGCTTGCCGCGCGCATCCACATTGGCGAAAACCTTTGCAGGAGGTGTGTTATGTGGAATCAAATTCAGGAATATACTCAGGAAAATCTGCCCATCCTCGTTCATGTGTGGGGGCCGAAAATTTTAGTGGCGGCAGGCCTGCTCTTTGCTTTTTGGATCGCCTCGCGCATCGCCCGCAAAACCATCTTCGCCGCCGGCGAAAAAGCTTCGCTCGAATACCCCGTGGTGCGCCTCATGGCCATGGCCGCGCGCATCACTTTACTCGTTGCCGGCCTCATCACCGCGCTCGGCACGTTGGGCGTGGATGTCTCCGCGCTGGTGGCCGGCTTGGGCTTGACTGGTTTTGCCCTCGGCTTCGCGGTGAAAGACACCATCTCCAACATCCTCGCCGGTGTGCTGCTGCTCGTCTACCGCCCCTTTTCTAAAACCGACTACGTGGAAGTCAAAGGCATGGAAGGTGAAGTCACCGGAATTGACCTGCGCTACACCACCCTGCAAAACGAAGGCCAAAAAATCCTGCTCCCCAATTCCCTCCTATTCACCAACCCCATCACCATCGGCAAACCCAAGAGCGACGAAGGATAAGTCGCGTCGAGCGCGTCAAGGCGGTTTCGGGGAAATCGCCCTACCAGCAAAGCATTCGCTGGTAGGGGATTTTATGTTCGTTGGGTTCGATTCCAACAAACATATCCCACGCTTTTCCATACTATTCCAATTGGAATCTGTGGGTTCCTAGAATTCATCGGGTTAGGTTCAGAGAGTGGTCAGTGAAAAGTTTCGCCTATTCAAGCGTTTGAACGTATAATTACGCCCGATTTGAAAGAAGCTATGATTAATCGCAGAGAAACATTGAAAGGAATGGCAGCCGGGACGACCGCAGCAGCGGTGTTCTCGATTGTGCCGAGCTACGTCGTTGGCGCCAGCAAAACCGAGAAGCCGCCAAGTGAAAAACTCAATATCGCGGGGATTGGTATCGGCGGCATGGGGAAGGGCAACCTCCGGGGCTGTCGCAGCGAGAATATTGTTGCGCTCTGTGACGTCGACAGCAATTACGCCGGAAATGTGTTCAAGGCTTATCCCAAGGCAGCCCAGTATACTGACTATCGGGTCATGCTTGAAAAACAGAAGGATATCGATGCAGTCGTAATCGCAACGCCGGACCATACGCATGCCGTCATCACGATGGACGCGATCCAGGCAGGCCACCACATTTATTGTCAGAAGCCCTTGACGCACACCGTGCACGAGGCTCGCATGATAACGGAGGCCGCACGTAAATCGAAAGTTCAGACCCAGATGGGTAACCAAGGGCATTCCTCCGGAGCCATCCGTATGGTGCGTGAATGGGTCCAGTCCGGGTCGATTGGCGACGTTAAGGAAGTGCACGCCTGGACCGATCGCCCTGATAAAGGCCCGTGGTATGCAAACTTCGCGGCACGTGATCTGCCCAAGGATCATCCGCCCGCGCCGGATCATCTCAACTGGGATCTTTGGTTGGGGCCGGCTAAAGATCGCAAGTTTCACCCGGCGTATCACCCCTTTAAATGGCGCTCGTGGCTCGACTTTGGCACCGGTGCTCTGGGTGATATGGGATGTCACATTCTGGACCCCGCCTGCTGGGCTCTGGACTTGATGAACCCCAGCAGCATCACCGCTGAGGTGAAGCACCACAAGCCGGAGCTGGCAGACATAGCGCACCCCATCGCATCGACCGTGACTTACGAATTTCCGCAGCGTGGCAAGCTCTGTCCGATGAAGCTGGTATGGCATGATGGCGTTTACACGGTACCAAGACCCAAGATGCTCGAAGAGGGCCGTAAGTTGCCGGCCAGCGGGGCGATTATCTACGGCGAGAAAGAAACTATCATGCACGGCTCACACGGCGCCGGTGGCGCGCGGATCATCCCGGAAGAAAGGATGAAAAGCTTTGTGAGTCCTGCCGAAACAATCCCACGAGTCAAAGGTGGCCATGTAGGCGACTGGCTCCGGGCCTGCAAGGATGGCAACCCCGCCAGCTCAAACTTTGCCGACTACGGCGGGCAGCTTACCGAAATGGTGCTTCTCGGCGTCGCGGCCCAGCGCACACCCGGCGTGAAACTGAATTGGAACGCAGACAAGTTTGAGTTCGACAACAAGAACGCCAACGAGTTTCTGCACACGCCGTATCGAAAAGGCTGGTCGTTGGGCTGATCGGTCACCTCCCGAACCATCGGGAAATAATTGAGGGACCTCCTCACCAA
>JAPKDK010000091.1 GCA_028872645.1 Verrucomicrobiota bacterium | reverse complement strand
GTGCGGGTGCGGGTGCGGGTGCGGGTGCGGGTGCGGGTGCGGGTGCGGGTGCGGCGGCGGGTGCGGCGGCGGCGGCGGCTGGAACAGGCATCGCGGCGGGTACTGGCGCAGGAGCAGGCGCCGCGACTGGAATAGCTGCCGGTGCGGCACCGCCGCCTCGTCCGGGCAGGCTGATGCGAATGGTCTGCTTGGCGTTCGGCTTGGGCGGGAGGCCAATGCGCACGGTGGCCTTTTTCTGCGTGGGCGCAGGGGCGGCTCCGGGTTGTGGCGGTGCAGGCATTCTAAATTATTTTCCCAACTTTTTTCAACTGTTCCAAACTGATTTGGAAGCCGGCCAAAACAAGAATTGTCCCCAACTCCTCCCGCTCATCTTATCACGGACAGTTTTTTCGGCAAGATTTTTACTCGCGCGAGTGAGTGAGTTTTCGATCCAGCGCGTGAATGCGATCCACCAAGCGTTTTTCAATCGTCTCGGCCCAGTGGCTGGGGTGCGGGTTGCTGCGGCCGTAGCGCATTGCGCCGCCGCCTTCGTAGCCGCCCTCGCGCAGCACGCGCAGGCTGGGGATGTACGTCATCACGTCATTGGAATAGCCGGCCACCCAAACGGCGCGGCCGTTGCCCAGCTCGCGTTTCAGGCGCAGCGAATAGTCGATGACCACTTCGCCGCCCATCGTCACCATCGTGAGTTGGCTGCCGAAATGAATGACCTGCACGGGCACGGGATAATTTTTTGGCAACCCGCCTTCCGCATCCAAAACTTCCAGCAAAGTCTCGGCGTATCGTTTATCGTAGCGGTTGGTGCTTTTGGCACGTTGCTCCAGCTCGGCGCGCGTGGGCGGTTTGGAATAGTCGATATCCACATACGCCAACGCGGCGCGCAACGGCCCGGCGAGCGATTTCGGGTTCGCAATGAGCCCGGCCTCCACGGCGGTGGCCAGCGAGCGGCCGTGTTTTTTTGCCAAATCAATCGTGCCGCGCGGGTAAGGATTTTGGTCGCCGCCACAGCCGGCCACAAAGAGCGCCACCGCGCCGGGATTGTCCGCCTCCAAATATTCCTGCGCCCACCCGGCGTAATCGCCATTGAACTGCATCGTGCCGGTGGTGGTGTTGTGACAGGCATAGCCGAACAAAATCCCCAGCAGCTTGCCGTCCGCACTGCGCACCTGCAGCACCGGCACATCGTGATCCACCAGGCCGTCGGGATACGGGCTATTGCGAAAACTACCCTTCACCGGCAGTCGCCGATTCATCGCAAACCCGCACCGCGCATGGCTGTAAGCGAGCTTCGCTGGCCGGAGATTTTTTATGCAGTCGCCAATGAGCCCGAGCAGTGTAGTTTGCAATTTAGCCATGTAAGCGATGGTTTCCGCCACCCGCCGCGTTTGCTGATCGACGGGGATGTTATCGTACGAGACAGTCGCCGGCCGCGCCAATGCGCCTCTGCCAATGGGCCGCACCACGCGGATCATCGGCCCGCTGTGCGTGTGCGAGGCATTGAGCAACAGCTGCGAGGGCGGCAGTTTGAACTTTGCGCGCACCTCTTTTTCCATAGCCAACCGAAACGGCCGCGGCACGCCGATGAGGTCCAGCGTGATGATCACCATCCGTGCCCCCGACGCATCCTCCACCACCAATGCCTTCGCGAACAAATCCTGCAGCTTCCCCTCCGCGCCGGTCTTGCGGCTCGCATAACCCGCCATCCACATTTTTTTCTCCGGCGTGATCACCACCTTGGCCGCGGCGGCTTTCCAAGTAGGCGCAGAGAATAACGAATAACTCGAAAGTAGCAGAAATAGAATAATCTTGGTTTTCATAATGCTAAAAAGACGATAGGCGCAACAGGCGAATTGGGAAGAGAAAACTGATTTTTGAATTGGGCGGCCAACGCCCCGCCGAAAGGGCCTTACCAAAGGCCCGGCCCCAATTGATGGCCGCAGATAGGGGAAGGGAATCGATTATTTTCATAAGTTTGACTCCGAGCAATGTTCAACGAAATCCAACTGACTCATGGCTGGGGAAATTGGAGTTGGACATTTCCTGGCTGTGAGGACTTTGGTAAAAATCCCGTATTATCGAATTTTCCTCCATCGGATAGGGTCAAAAAAATTGAACGCAATGCGGATACTCTTAGGGACATGCAGTTTGTTAGCGGCCTTATCGGTGGGCGCGGCGCCGGTGTTGTTTGAAAAGGACATCCGGCCCATCCTAAAGGAGCACTGTTTTCAATGCCACGGTGAGGACGGAAAGGAAAAAGGCGATCTCGATGTGCGGCTGCGGCGGTTGCTGCTGGAGGGCGGCGAGCACGGGCCGGCGATTGTGGCGGGGCAACCGGGGAAGAGTTTGCTGTTTCAAAAAGTGCGCGACGGCAAAATGCCGAAGGACCAGAAAAAGCTGGCGGCGGCGGAGATTGCGCTCATCCGCGAGTGGATCGCGCAAGGAGCCAAGACAGCCCGACCGGAGCCGGTGGATCCCAACGCGGTGCTAATCACGACGGAGGAGCGAAATTTCTGGGCGTTCCAGCCGATAAAAAACCCCGCCGTGCCCAAGGGCGCAAAAAATCCCATCGACGCTTTTCTGCTGAAGCAATTGAAGGCGAAGGGGCTCGCGTTTTCGAAGGCGGCTGACAAGCGCACGCTGATTCGCCGCGCCACCTTTGACCTCACGGGACTGCCGCCGACGCCGGCGGAGATTAAAAAATTTGTGGAGGACAATTCGCCTGGTGCTTTTGCCAAAATCATCGACCGGCTGCTGGACTCACCGCGATACGGTGAACGCTGGGGACGGCATTGGCTGGACGTGGCGGGCTATGCGGATTCCGAGGGGTACACCGAGAGCGATGCCGAGCGCGCATGGGCATGGCGCTATCGCGATTATGTTATCCGCGCTTTTAACATAGATATGCCGTGGGACCGCTTCATCCGCGAGCAACTCGCCGGCGATGAAATGGTGAAGCCGCCATACAACAATTTAAAGCCGGAGCAAATCGACAAGCTCACCGCCACCGGCTTCCTGCGCATGGCGCCCGACGGCACCGGCGCGGGCGCGAACAACGCCGCCGCCCGCAACCAAGTGATGGCCGAGACCTTGAAGATTGTTTCCACTTCGCTGATGGGCCTCACCGTTGGCTGCGCGCAATGCCACGACCATCGCTACGACCCCATCCCGCAGCACGATTATTATCAGCTTCGAGCCATCTTCGAGCCGAGCCTCGACCCCAAGCGCTGGCGCGCACCGAACAGCCGCCGCATCACGCTTTTCACGGATGCCGAGCGAAAAAAATCTGACGCGATTGAAGTAGAGGCAAAAAAACTCGACGGTGAGCGCCAAAAGAAGGTTGATTTTTTCATCAAGCAAACGCTCTCGTGGAAACTAGAATCCATTCCCGAAGCCGCACGCAAACCGCTGCGCGAGGCGTATCGCGCAAAGAAACGCAATGCCGAACAAAATGCGCTCCTGAAAAAATACCCAAGCGTGCGGCAAATCAGCGCCGGCTCGCTCTACCTTTACGACCGCGAATACAGCGGTGAAATCAGCAAGCTTAACACCGAGCGGAAAAAGTTAGCCGACAAAAAAGAGGATCCCAAAGCAATGGAGGAACTGAAACGCCTCGACGCGCGCATCAAATTTTTCCGCGATGCGCTCAGCAAAAAGGTGCTCGATGCGATGGCGAAAAAGGCGAAGGACCTCCGCGCCACCAAGCCGGAGGAGCCCTTCATCCGCGCGCTCACCGAGCAGCCGGGCAAAGTACCGACCACGCACGTTTTTTATCGCGGCAACCACGACCAGCCCAAAACCGCCGTGAAACCGGCCGGCCTGTCAGTGGTGACCGCCAAGGCCATTCCGGAAAACAACGAGGCCATCCCGTCCACCGGCCGCCGCACGGCGTTCGCGAAACACTTGACCGCCGGCCAGCACCCGCTCACCGCGCGCGTGTTGGTGAACCGCTTTTGGCTGCATCACTTCGGGCGCGGTCTCGTGGACACGCCAGGCGATTTCGGCAAGCTCGGCGAACGCCCCAGCCATCCCGAGTTGCTCGACTGGCTCGCCAGCGATTTTATGAAACACGGCTGGCAACTCAAGCGCCTCCACAAACTCATCATGACCAGCGACGCTTACCGCCAAGTTTCCCGGCGCAACGCCAAACAGGATTCCATCGACCCGGACAACCGGCTGCTCGGACGCGTGAATATTCGCCGCATGGAGGCGGAGACGATTCGCGATGCCATTCTTTCAGTTAGCGGCCAAATTAAAAATAAAATCGGCGGCAAGCCCGTGCCGGTGATGGAGGATGAGGTCGGCCAGTTTATCATCGGCAAGGAAAACCTCGACGGTGAACGCAAGCCCGGAAAGTCCGCCGACCTCAAGGGCGAAGAATTCCGTCGCAGCCTGTACGTGCAAGTACGCCGCTCGCGCAAGCTCTCCTTCCTCGATGCCTTCGACGCGCCCGCCATGGAGCCCAACTGCGCCAAGCGCCCCGTCTCCACCGTGGCCCCCCAGGCGTTAATTTTCATGAACAACGAATTCGTAATTGCCCAAAGCCGGGTGATGGCCGAGCGCCTGCAAAAACTCGCGCCCAAAGACCCCGACGGCCAACTCGCCGCCGGCTGGGAACACGCCCTCGGCCACGAACCCATCGGCGACGAGCTGTCGCGCGCGCGGGAGTTTGTGCAAAAACAAACCGCGCTCTTTAAAGAGCGAAAAGACAAGACCCCCGAGCTGACCGCGCTGGCCAATTACTGCCAAGCGCTGATGAGCGCGAATCGATTTGTTTATGTGGATTAAACCACCACAGAGACACGGAGAGCACAGAGGTTTTTCTCTCTGTGTCCTCGGTGGTTAAAAAAATAATGAACGAATTTCTCGCCAATTCGACCCGCCGCCATTTCCTCTCCCAAAACGCCATGGGCATTGGCGGGGTGGCGTTGGCATGGCTGTTGCAGCGAGAAGGATTGCTGGCCAATCCGGTGAAGCCGGACCTCGCGGCAGTCGCTCACAATCTACTGCCCAAACAGCCGCACCACGCGCCGCGCGCGAAGGCGATGATTTCCTGTTTCATGCAGGGCGGCCCGAGCCACATGGATATTTGCGACCCCAAACCATTGCTCGATAAATGGAACGGTAAGGATTTTCCGGAGAAGATAAAATACGACAATGCCGCGCAGGCGAGCAGCAAGGTGCTGGCCAGTAAGTGGAAATTTAAAAAGCACGGCCAAAGCGGCATGGATTTTTCTGAAATCGTGCCCGGCTTCGGCTCCATCGCCGACGAGATTTGCCTCATCCGCAGCATGCGCACCGGCGTGAACAACCACGGCCAATCCATCCACGCGCTGAACAGCGGCCGCACCGTGGCCGGTCGGCCCGCGCTGGGCAGCTGGCTCACCTACGGGCTCGGCACGGAAAACCAGAATCTCCCCGCCTACATGGTGCTGCGCGATCCGGTGAACATTCCCGTGCTCGGCGTGCTGAACTGGTCAGCCGGCTGGCTGCCGAGCCTCTACCAAGGCACCGTGGTACGCGCGCGCGAGCCGCGCATTCTAAACCTCGACCCGCCACCGCATCTGCGCGGCAAGCCGCAGGAAAATTTTTTGGAATTTCTCAGCGCACTGAATCGCGATGGCAAAAGCAAGGGCGAACTTGACCTCGAGGCGCGCATCGCGAGTTTCGAACTGGCCGCCCGCATGCAAACCGCCGCTGCGGACGTGATGGACATCTCTGACGAAAGCGACGCCACCAAAAAACTCTACGGCATCGACGACGCGGCCACCAAAGATTTCGGCACGCGCTGCCTCATCGCGCGACGCCTCGTCGAGCGCGGCGTGCGCTTTGTGCAGGTGTTCACGAAAAATCAGTTTTGGGACCACCACGGCAACATCATCAATTCGCTGCCCGCATCCTGTAAAAAAATTGACCGACCGATGGCCGCGCTGGTAAAGGACTTAAAGGGACGCGGTTTACTCGACAGCACCGTCGTCCATTGGGGCGGCGAGATGGGACGGCTGCCCGTCGTGCAAAACGAAAAGAGCCCCGGCCGCGACCACAACACCTACGGCTTCTCCATGTGGCTCGCCGGCGGCGGCTTCAAGGGCGGCCACATCCACGGCGCCACCGACGAATGGGGCCATCGCGCCATCGAAAACGTAGTAAACCACTACGATTACCACGCGACATTATTACACCTCTTCGGCCTCGACCACACCCGCCTCACCTACAAACGCGCCGCCCAGGAACAAACCCTCACCGACGGCCAACCCGGCAAAGTGGTGAAAGAAATTCTGGCGTGAAGAATTTTCTCGCCCAACACACCCGCCGCCAGTTTCTCGCCCGCAACGCGATGGGCCTCGGCGGCGTTGCGTTGGCGTGGTTGCTCAATCACGAAAAACTCCTCGCCACTCCTCCGGACATCCCGCGCGATCAGCGGCAGTTCGATCTCAAGCCCAAGCAACCGCATTTCGCGTCCAAATCCAAGGCGATGATTTCGCTGTTCATGCACGGCGGCCCGAGCCACATGGACCTCACCGACCCCAAGCCAGAGCTTCAACGCTTCGATGGCATGGACTACAGAGGCAGCGTGGATTACAGCTTCGCCAACGAGGCCAGCCGCAAGCTCCTCGGCAGCCCGTGGAAATTCAAGAAGCACGGCCAATGCGGCATGGAATTGAGCGAGCTGCTGCCGCACACCGCGAAGATTGCCGATGACCTTTGCCTTATCCGCAGCATGCACA
Source organism: Verrucomicrobiota bacterium (assembly GCA_028872645.1). Lineage (GTDB taxonomy): Bacteria > Verrucomicrobiota > Verrucomicrobiia > Limisphaerales > UBA1100 > JACNJL01. The sequence goes on along the minus strand of JAPKDK010000091.1, from coordinate 3,742 downwards.
GCGGCCACAACGGCCACGAGGTTTCCATCCGCTACATCAACGCGGGCATCCCCGGCGTGCTCGGCCGGCCCAGCCTCGGCGCGTGGCTCACCTACGGCCTCGGCAGCGAAAGCAGCAACTTGCCCGCGTACATGGTGTTGTCCGATCCCGGCGGATATCCCGTGGATACCATCCACAACTGGAGCAACGGCTGGCTGCCCAGCCTCTACCAAGGCACCGTGCTGCGCGCGCGCGAGCCGCGCATCCTGAACCTCGACACCCCCAGCTCTCTGCGCGGCGAGCCGCAGCGGAATTTTTTAAATTTTCTTGGCGCAATCAACGCCGACCAAGCCAAGGCGTTTCCCAACGAAGACGCGCTCGAGTCGCGCATCGCAAGTTTTGAACTGGCCGCCCGCATGCAGACCGCCGCCAAGGAAGCGCTGGACATCAGCGGCGAAAGCGAGGCCACGAAAAAACTTTACGGCATTGATAAAAAGGACTCGAAAGAATACGGCACCCGCTGCCTCATCGCGCGGCGGCTTGTGGAGCGCGGTGTCCGGTTCGTGCAGTTGTTCCTCGCCGGCCAGCCGTGGGACAACCACGAGAACATCCACAGCACCCTCCCCGCCATCTGCCGCCGCACCGACCAACCTGCCGCCGCCCTCGTCACCGATCTAAAACAACGCGGCCTGCTCGACACCACCGTCGTCCATTGGGGCGGCGAGATTGGCCGGTTGCCCGTCGTCCAATCCCGCTCCAAGCCCGGCCGCGATCATAATGGGCAGGGCTTCAGCACATGGCTCGCCGGCGGCGGCTTCAAGCCCGGCACCGTCTACGGCGAAACCGACGAGGTTGGCCACCACGCCGCCGTCGACAAAGTCACCGCCAACGATTATCAAGCCACCCTCCTCCACCAGTTCGGCCTCGACCACAAGGTACTCATCTACCACCACGGCGGCCGCGCCCAGAAACTCACGAACGACCGCCCCGCCCGCGTGGTGAAGGAAATCCTGGCGTAATCAAATCCGCTCACCGGAAAATACCGCCACTTCTGAGCCATCGGCAAGCACCACGGAATCCGGTGTGGCCCCGAGCACCTTCGCCCACTCGGAACCGTAAAGGCGTTCCACATCCATATCAAACCGCGCCAACTCCACTGGTCGCGTGCGCCATTTCGGATGCGTCACTTCGTATTCCATCGCGCCACCGTCAGTCTGCCGATTATAGCCCCAGTAGTGCTCGATAAAAAATTCCTCCGTCGGATTCGGCACGCGCCAGTCGCCGGTCGCACTCGCCATCATGCCCTGCCACTGGTCGACTTGCTGCAGCTCGTAGCGGGTTTCTTTTTCGCTCACGGTGCTGCGCATGGGCAGCGTTTGATACGGCTCATTGTAAACCGCGCGCGCCACCCACTCCACCATTCGGCGCGGCGTCAATTCGCGCAGGAACACCACTCCCCTGCGAAACTCGCCATCCACCTCGCGCCGCACGTAAAAACGCAGATTGATTTCCGGGAAATCCCGATGCCCCAAAACCGGCACGCCCTTCACCGACAAGTCCAAAAACCGAAACCCAACAAGGCTCACCCAATGCGCATCATCAAATAGATTCAACTCCGTGCCCGGCGGCAAATGTGGCTCAAGCAGCGCGGGATTCACCCGCCAATTCAGCAGAAGCAAATCGCGCCACGCGGCAGTGAGGAAAGGACTGGGCACGTGCTAAGTATAAACATTCCGCGCGCGGATGCCAAAACATTTGCCCTCGGCGGCGACACGGATACACTCCGGCCATGAACGACACCGAGCCCCCGGTCTCCCCACGTTTGGCCAGTTACCTTTGCCCGCTACTGGCCATTTGGCTGTTGTGGCGGCATCGTCTCCCGTGGCGCGGCGGCAAGACGGTGATGCTGATCCTCTTTCTGCTCATCCAATTCATCCTCGGCATTTTATTGATGACCAAAGCCGGCTGGACGCGTGTGGACTGGGACGGACGCGGCTTGCCCGGCGATCTTCGTTGGGTGCTCGCCGCGCCCAGCGATACAGATTGGAAATACTCCGACCGCAAACCCAACCCCGATGACCCCGCGCATTGGCCGGGCTATCGTGGCGCGCGGCGCGATGGCGTTTACACCGGCCCCGCCATCCGCACCGATTGGGACACTGCCCCACCCAAGCCCGCGTGGACCACCCAAGTCGGCGGCGGCCACGCCTCAATGACCATCGCCCGCGGGCGCCTCTTCACGCTCGAGCAATGGGCCGAGGGCGAAGTGGTCACCTGCTATAATCTCGTCGATGGACGCGGCCTTTGGCGGCACGCGTACGTTGGAAAATTTAATGATAAATCCGCGATGGGCGGCGTGGGGCCGCGCTCCACGCCCACCTGGGATGACGGCCGACTGTACACGATCGGTGCCGAAGGCCAACTCCACAGCCTCGCCGCCGACACCGGCAAAGTGATTTGGAAAAAAAATATTTTCGACGCCTTCGGCACCCGCAACCTCCCCTTCGGCACTTGCGCTTCACCGTGGGTGGCCGGTGAAAAACTCATCATCACCGCCGGTGCCCGCGCCGGCTCAGCCAAGCACACGGTGTTTGCCTTGGATAAAATGACCGGCGAAGTCCTCTGGCGTTCCGCAGCTGAAAAGCAGGCGTACATGTCGCCCATCACCGCCACGCTCGCTGGCCGCGAACAAATCCTGCTCTGCGCCGGCCGCGCAATCCAAGGCCTGTCACTGGAGGACGGAAAAATTTTGTGGTCCATAAAATGGACCGTGAGCTACGACAACAACATCGCCCAACCCGTTGTCATTGATGACACTCACATTTTTATCAGTGCCGGATACGGCACCGGCTGCGGCCTCATCGAAATAAAAAAGGCCGGCAACACTTTTTCCGCCAAGCTCATGTGGAAAAACAAAAACCTAAAAAACAAATTCACCAGTTCCGTGCTGCACAAAGGCCACCTCTACGGCCTCGATGATGGCGACGGCGACAACGCCGCCTACCTCGTCTGCATCAACACCCAAACCGGCGAAGAACAATGGCGCGGCGAAAACTACGGCCACGGCCAGCTCTTGCTCGCCCAAGGCCACCTCATCATCCAATGCGAAAACGGCGACCTCGCGCTGACCAAGGCCACCCCCGAATCCCATCAACAAATCGCCCGCCTCCCCGCCCTCGCCGGCAAAACCTGGAACAACCCCGCCCTCGCCAACGGCCGCCTTTACGTGCGCAACGATCAACAAATGATTTGCTATGACATCCAGCCCGGTTCCAAAGCGGGCTCCGTCACACTAAACACCAACACTGGCGAGGCCCTTTCCGTGTTGGCCGCGGCGTTTTTATTATTAAACGGCTTGGGCTGCATTGGGCTTGGGTGTTTTGTGCGGTCGGCAAGCGAATGAATTCCCACTATTTTTCACGACTGCGCCACAACAAGCCTGTTGAATTTTCTAAGCGCCATTCTCCGCGAGTGATGGAAAGGCGAACACCTTTTTCTTGCCGCACGGAAAACACTTCGGCACCACTTTCACGCAGGCGTTTCAGCAACTCGACTGAAGCACGATCGGCGATCGGATATTTGCTGTCGTGGATAATAATCATGCGGGGCTGGATGAAGCGCAGCAAGCCGGCATTCAGCGGTTCACCGTAGCTGGGAATGGCGGCGACCACGATGTCCGCCCGTAAATCGGATTCGCGGGCAATCATTGCTTGGCAGCCGTCCGGGCCAAGGTCGGAGAGGAGCAACACTCGGACGCCGTGGA
>JAPKDK010000384.1 GCA_028872645.1 Verrucomicrobiota bacterium | reverse complement strand
CGTCGTGAATCATTTCGAAAAGGATGCTTTCCTCCGGCTTCCCGGGCACGATGGCGGGCCCGCTTTCCCCGCCAGCCAAAATGGATTCGACCGTCCACAAATCAAGTTCGGCCTCCTTGTTCTCAACCCCGTGGCACTCGAAACAATACCTCGCCATGATGCCCCTGATGTCCCGGGCAAACCCAAGGGGGTTATCGCCATCCGGAGACGCCTTCTTTCCACACCCCACACCCAGCACTAGAACCAGCAAGGCGGCGAAGGGGGTAAAGTGGTTCATCGCGCGCCACTATTACCGTTACCACCGGGCGGGGCAAGCGCCCCATCCAGAAGGCCGGGGCTACATCGTTTCGGCTTGTCAGCGGCGGGTCGGCGGTTTATCAGGCGGTATGCTGTTTCATCGATTGATTGTTTGCGCAGCGTTGGTTGCGGGGTTGGCTTTGCAGGCCGCGCCAAAGGTTGCCGCGCCGCCAGCCAAGGTGCGGGCGGCGTTGGGGCTCGATGCGTTTTACCAAAAGCACGTGGACGTGGGTGGGTTCTCGATTGTGTCGTCCAAAAATGTTTCGGACTACGCGCTACTGGAGGCGGCGTATCTCATCCGCCAAATGGTCGGGCCGCGCGATGATATTCTAAAGGCGATGGCCAAAAACAAAACGCGCTTCGGCATTATGGCTTACAACGAATTCACCACGCAGATCCCCGAACATCGCACTTTGCAACCGCGCTTGTATTGGAACAAACGCGCGCGCGGCCTCGGCGCATCGGCCGAGCGGCCGGTGGTGACCTGCGGTGAGGAAAATTTACTGGGCTATCAGGATGACCCCTACTCGAAGGAAAATATTTTAATCCACGAACTGGCGCACGCGATTCACGAAATGGCGTTGAACGATTTAGATCGCACTTTCGATCCGCGGCTGAAGGCCACCTATGATGCCGCGATAAAAGCCGGTTTGTGGAAAGGAAAATACGCCGCGCGCAATCGGATGGAATACTGGGCCGAAGGCGTGCAGTCGTGGTTCGATACCAACCGCGAAAATGATTTTGAGCACAACCACGTCAACACTCGCGCGGAGTTAAAAAAATACGACCCGCACCTCGCCAAGCTCATCCAGGAAATCTTCGGCGACGGCAAGTGGCGCTACCAACGCCCAACCAACCGCAAGCCCGCGCCGCCGCATCTCAAGGGTTACGACGCCGCAAAGGCACCCACCTTCGCCTGGCCCGCGCGCGAGACGGCTTGGTACGACCGCTTCAAGCAAGGCAAGGAAACCCTCGCGCCCGCCGGCGCAGTGGACGTGGGATTGCTCTCCCCCAACTCTAGCAACTGGCGTTCCCCGCGCACGCCGGACCAAACGCGCATCTACATCTCCAACGCCAGCCGCCGTTCCGTACGACTAGAGTGGGTCGATTTCGATGGCAAAATCAAAGCCTACGGCGTGGAAATCCGCCCCACCGACAACAAAAGCGAACACACCTACGCCGGCCACGTCTGGCGCATTGTTGATGACAAAACCGGCCGCGTCCTCCACTACTTCGTCGCCCCCAAAGCGCCCGGCAAAGTGATGATTACAGACTGAACACGGAAGGGCAGAAAAATTAATTATGAGTGAGGATTTATTTTCCCTAAAAGGCAAAGTAGCGCTGGTGACCGGCAGCTCCACCGGACTCGGCAAGGCAATGGCCATCGCGCTCGGCAAGGCGGGCGCGAAGGTGGCGCTGAATTATTTCAATAACGCCGAACGCGCGGCCAAGACATTCGCGGAGTTCGAGGCCGCCGGCGGCGAAGGCGCGATGTTGCGCGCGAATGTGACGGATGAGGCGGCGGTGAACCAACTCGTCGCCGAGGCCACTGAACAGCTTGGGCCCATCGACATCGTGGTGCTCAATGCCACGCCCGATCAGCCGCAAAAATCAATCGAAGAATACGACTGGGATTTTTACCAGAGCATGCTCGATTTCTTCATCAAGAGCCC
>JAPKDK010000383.1 GCA_028872645.1 Verrucomicrobiota bacterium | reverse complement strand
CGCGCCAACCGAGGCAGATTTGGCCCTGCTCGGCGATGATGCTTTCAACCGTGGCAATACACTTGGCACGTTCGGCCTCGATTTGGGGGAGAAACACCAGCCCCGCGCCGAAGCGTCCTTTGGCGGGCAACTCCACGCCCATCTCCTCGCGGGCGACCTTTTCGAGAAAGCCCCACGGCAAGCCGGTGAGGATGCCGCTGCCATCGCCAGTGTTGGCCTCGCAGCCGCACGCGCCGCGATGGTCCATGTTTTTGAGCATCTGAATGGCATCGAGCACAATCTGATGGCTCGGCACGCCCTTCACATGGGCCACAAAACCAACGCCGCAGCTATCCTTCTCATTAGCGGGATCGTACAAGCCCTGCTTTTTTGGGAACCCGAATTGGGGTTTGTTGCTCATCTTTATCAAAATTCATTCCTTGCGCGGAATTGCCAGCGCAAAAGGTCGGTCACCATAGCGATGAATGGTGTCTTGCGCAAAATCTTTTTTAGGCTTGATTTTCTGTGTCAATTTCCGGTGAACAGCCTGTGAAAATTTCTTGCGGTCACGGGGTTGCATTCCGCGGGGGGCGATGCCACACTTTCTTCAGACCATGCGTGAAGCCCCCCTCAAGGCCGTGGTGTGTGACCTACCCGTGAAGCAGCGGGAAGCCCTCATTTCTCTTTTGGCCGATGACGACAAAGGCGTGTACCGTGCCATTCGGTCGGAAATCCTTTCGCACGGCGCCGGCGTGGTGGCGTGGCTGGAGCCGTACGCGTTGAGCGATGAGCCCGTACTGCGGCGGCGCACGCAGGAAATCATTGCCCACTTTCAACGGCAGGAGACCGACACGGATTTCTCGGCGTTTTGCCTGAACCACGGCGAAGAGCTGGACCTCGAAGAAGGCTTGTGGCAACTCGCGCGCACGCAATATCCGGAAATCAACGTGGCCGCGTACCGCGCGATCCTCGATGACTACGCGCACGACCTGTGCGGCAAGCTGGATTTTGGCGCGATGCCGGAAGGACTCATCGCCGGCATCAACCAGTTTCTTTTCAAGGAACAAGGCTTCACCGGGGATGAGGAAAATTATTACGATCCGGAGAATAGCTACCTCAATCGCGTGGTCGATCGGCGGCTCGGCAACCCCATTTCGTTGAGCATGATTTATCTGGGCGTGTGCCGGCGGCTGAAACTGCCCGTCACCGGCATTGGTTTGCCCGGCCACTTCCTGTGCCGCTTTCAGGATCCGCGCCAGGAAATTTACATCGACGCCTTCAACCGCGGCCGCGTGCTCACCAAGGCCGACTGCATGAAATATCTCAAGCAAGCCGGCTACGAATTCCACGAAGCCTTCCTCGTGCCCGCCAGCCCGCGGCGCATCCTCCTGCGGATGTGCAGCAACCTCCACCAAATTTACCAACGCGAAGGCCAAAAAATCCACGCCTCGCGACTTCAGGGCTACATCGTGGCCCTTTCTAAATAAAACCGCCTATTTTTCAGGCAATATTTTTTTATCAATTCTGTTGAATAAACAACTATTTTGAGCTATCTTATACACTGTTGAACGAAGTGTGTCTCGATGAATATCTTGATTAACCGGGACGGGCGCCATTTGGGGCCTTTTTCCCACGATCAAACCTGCCACATGTTAGCCGAGGGCAAACTCCAACCTTGGGATTTGTGCTGGCAAAATGGCAGTCGTGATTGGATTACGCTCGAGCAAATCCCCGGCGTTTCGGAAAAAGCCGATGCCCTTCGCCAACAACGCCGAGCCGAAGCCATCGCCACCGTCCAAGCCGCTACCGAGGACGGAGCCGCCCAGCCCCATCCCCAATTTGTTGCCAACACCGCCCCCGTGCCCACGAGCCCGCGCAACTGGATGCGCATCGGTGTATGGACCGGTGTTATCGTCACCCTCAGTACCGCGCTTATAGTTTGGATGTTTTTCCTCAATGACGAATTGCTCATCAAAAACATTGAGCGCCGCG
>JAPKDK010000090.1 GCA_028872645.1 Verrucomicrobiota bacterium | reverse complement strand
GTCATCATGGGCAGTCACTCAGACTGGGCCGTGATGGAGAATTGCGCGAAGCAACTCAAGGATCTTGGGGTGCCTTTTGAGGCGAAGGTGATTTCGGCGCATCGCACGCCGGAGTTGTTGCAGCGATGGGTGAGCGCTTCCACGGAGAACGGGATGGAGGTCATCATTGCGGCTGCCGGTGGTGCGGCGCATTTGGCGGGGGTGACGGCGGCGATTACTTCGGTGCCGGTACTGGGGGTGCCGATGAAGGCTTGGAGCACGGAGGGGCTCGATTCATTACTTTCAATAGTGCAAATGCCCGGTGGGGTGCCGGTGGGTACTTTGGCGGTCGGTAAACCGGGCGCGAAAAACGCGGCGCTGCTGGCTACGGCCATCCTCGGAAACAAATATCCAGAGTACAAAAAGGCGTACGAAGACTTCCGCGCGCAACAAACTGCTGATGGTGAGGCGAATCAGGATTTGCCGGCGGTTTAAGTTTAGGGCGGTTTTTTTCTGTCATATCGTTTTTTTGCTCGCCGCGCGCGGGTGGGGTGGGTAGATACGGGCGCAGTCTTTTGCCACAATCGCCGTTTCTTTTAAAACCTAATACAGTGAAAATCTTTTCCGGCAGATCCAACCGGCCCCTTGCCAAGTCCATTGCGGACAGCATCAATATGCCTCTTGGCAAGGCCATCATCCGCGATTTCCCCAATGGCGAAACCTTTGTGAAGATTGAGGAAAATGTGCGCGGCGAGGACACGTATGTGATCCAAAGCACTTGCCCGCCGGCAAACCAAAATTTGATGGAGCTGTTTATTATGATCGATGCGCTCCGTCGCGCGAGCGCCAATCGGATCACCGCGGTGCTACCGTTTTATGGCTATGCGCGGCAGGATCGCAAAGATCAGCCGCGCGTGCCCATCAGTGCAAAGCTGGTGGCCAACTTATTGGTGGCTGCGGGCGTTAACCGGGTGTTGACGATGGACTTACACGCCCAGCAGATTCAGGGATTTTTCGATATTCCGGTGGATCATTTGTACGCGGCGCCGGTGATTTTTGAATACCTAAAAACCCTCGACTTGGGCGGCGAACTGGCGGTGGTGAGCCCGGACACCGGCGGCATCAAAATGGCCCATGCGTACTCGCAAATGCTGCACGCGAGCCTCGCGATCGTGGCCAAGCGGCGGGTTTCGGACACGGAAACCGAGACCGTTTCGGTCATCGGAAAAGTGCGCGGGAAGACGGTTTTACTGGTGGATGACCTCACGGAAACGGCGGGCACGCTGGTTTCAGCGGCGCGATTGCTGCGGCGGCGTGGGGCCAAAAAAATCATTGCGGCGGTTTCCCACTGTGTTTTGAATGATTTGGGCGCAAAAAGAATGCGGAAATCAAACATTGACGAACTTATCTCGACTGATACTGTTCCCCGCCCCGAAATCAAGGGCTTAAATTTGACCACTTTGTCGGTGGCCGCACTGCTCGGCGAGGCGATTAAACGGATTCACACGAATTCATCGATCACATCGCTTTTTGAATTTGATGGAGTGAGGATAGGATAGAATAAATAGGACGATGAAAGCAATTGAACTAGCCGCCAACGCGCGCACCGCAAAGAAACGCAACCAAGTCAGAGCCCTCCGGCACACCGGCAGTCTGCCCGCTATAATCTACGGCAGCGGCGAAGGTGCCGAGCAACTGGAAGTGGACAAGAAAAGTTTCCAGCGGATGATGGCCTCCACCTCCGCCACGGCGGTTTTGGTGGACCTCAACTTCGACGGTAACAGCCGTTTGGCATTGATTCAGGAAGTGCAGCATCATCCGCTGAGCCGCCAGCCGTTGCACGTGGATTTCCGCGAAGTGCGCAAGGACCAGCAAGTGCACGTCACCGTGCCTGTGATTGCGGTGGGCGAAGCAGTGGGCGTGAAAGTCGCCGGCGGTAACCTCGAACACGTGATGCGTCAGGTTCACGTGAGTGGCACCCCGACCGCGTTGCCAGAAATGATCGAGGTGGATATCAGCGAGCTGGAAATCGGCAGCACCCTGCACGTCAGCGACATTATCAGGCCCGCAGGTGTAGAAATTTTGGATAATGCCAGTAACCCGGTCTTCTCCGTATCCCGTCCGCGCGTTGAGGTGGAGGAAACTCCTGCCGAAGGCGAGGAAGGCGAAGAAGGCGCCGCGGGCGAAGGTGCCGAAGGCGATGCCAAGCCCGAGGAAGGCGGGGGCGACAAAAAGTAACCCGCCGCGAGCGGTGCGCCGATGGAGGCTGCATACCTCATCGTGGGGCTCGGAAATCCGGGCGCGAAGTACGAACGCACGCGCCACAACGCTGGGTTCCAAGCGGTGGAACATTTGGCCGCCCAATGGGGTGCCAGATGGGCCGACGAAAAGAAGAAGTTTTCCGCGCGGCTTGCCCGGGCGGAAGTGTCCGGGCACACAGTGCTGCTGTGCGAGCCGCTGACGTTTATGAATCTCAGCGGCGAAGCGGTAGGCGCGATTTGCGATTTTTATAAAATCGACGAAGCCATCCGCGTGCTGGCGATTGTGGACGATGCCAACATTGAGTTTGGCGAAATCCGGCTGCGAAAAAGCGGTCGCGCCGGAGGCCATAACGGGCTGCGATCGATTGAGCAGCACTTGGCCACGCCGGAGTATCCGCGCCTACGCATTGGAGTGGGACGACCGGCCGATGACCGCCAGGAATTGGCCGCCCACGTGTTGGGCAAGTTTGGAGAAAACGAAGAGGAAGCACTGAAATCGGTGCTGGAAAAAGTGGCCGCGCAGGTGAATAGTTGGCTGAGCCACGGGCCGGAACGGGCGATGAATGAATTTAACGGGAAGGTTTTCCCTCCCGACACAGACGAACCAGTCAATACAGACGAGAAAGAAGAAACAGAAACGTGAAACGCTACGACGGATTATTCATCATCGACACTGCCGGCCAGTCCGACAGTGTGGACGCGCACATCACCAAGCTCAACGGCCTCATCAGCGAAGCCGGCGGCAAAGTGACCAACGAACAAAAACTCGGCCGCCGCGGCTTCGTTCGCATTGCTAACAACCGCCATAAAGGCGGCTTTTATATAAACCTCCAGTTCGAAATGGATGGCGGCGCACTCGAAGGACTGCGCAAGGAACTGGACAAACGCCCGGAATTTTTCCGCGCTCAAATCACTCACTCCACCGGCGCTCCACTCGAGCTGACCGCCAGTTAACCCCAACCCCGAACGCCTCCCGCTATGCCGAACTACAACAAGGTCATCCTCATGGGCAACCTCACCCGCGATCCTGAGGTGAAATATACTTCTGGTGGCACCGCCATCGCCAAGATCGGTATGGCCATCAACCGCACGTGGACAAATAAAGAAGGCCAGAAGCAGGAGGAGACTACGTTCGTGGATGTGGATGCCTTTGGCCGCCAAGCAGAAGTCATTGGGCAGTATTTGAAAAAAGGTCGACCCGTGATGATCGAAGGCCGCTTGAAGCTCGATCAGTGGGATGACAAACAAACCGGACAAAAACGCAGCAAGCTCGGTGTGACGCTGGAAGGATTTCAATTTCTCGATTCTGGTGGTGGTGCTGGCGGCGGCGATGGTGGCGGTAACTACCAAGCCCAAAGCAACGCACCGGCGGCTTCCGGCAACTCCAGTGCGCCTGCGGCGAGTCTTCCCGAAGATGACGACGTGCCATTTTAATTTTTATCCCATTATGCTTATATCCAAAAAAGTAACCGAAGTCATCCTGACCGAAAACGTGGTGAGCCTCGGCGCCGCTGAAGGCGATACCGTGAAGGTGAAGGCCGGCTTCGCGCGCAATTTCCTTTTGCCACAAGGCAAAGCCATCCCCGCTTCCGCGGGCAATCAGCGCTACATCGAATCGTTGCAATCCCGCCGTGCCGCGCGCGAGGCTACCGAGCGCGAGCACATGGAGGAACTCCGCATCAGCCTCAAGAGCCTGCGCCTGCACATCAAGGTGAAGACCGGCGAAGGTGGCAAAATGTTCGGTTCCGTCACCTCCGGCACCATTAGCGACGAATTGTACAACCAGTTTGATCTCGAGCTGGATCGCAAAAAAGTGGCACTCGTCAAACCCCTGCGCGAGCTGGGCGAGTTTGACGTGAAGCTCAAGCTGCACACCGATTTGGAAGGCGAACTCAAGGTCTTCGTGGAAAGCGAAAACCCGCAGCCTACCCCGCAATCCGTGGCTGACGAAGAAGCCGCAAAAAAAGCGGCTGCGGAAAAATCCGCCGAATAACCGAATATTTTCCCATGGCCGTCCCGCATCAAAAGGTGGCGGCCTTTTTCATGCCCCGCCCGCTGTGAACAAGCGGGGGTGCAAAGTCAGCAACTTCGCGTTGCCACCGGGGCGCACCTTCGTGTTTCCTTGCCGCGCATGATTGACACGCCCGAGGGGCTCATTCCGGAACCGCCAATGGAGGATTTGGTGAACGCGCCGCGCCGCGCGCCCAGTTCTCCCGAGACCGCCACCGCGCCCGCGGGCCGCACGCCGCCGCATTCTATCGAGGCGGAGCAGGGCATTCTCGGTTGCCTGATGCTCGATGCCGCGTCCGGATTGGATTTCTGCCTCGAACGCATTCGCGAACCGCGCCAGCTCAGCGACGCCCCTTCCGATAAAGGCCAGCGCGGCAAACGCCGTCCGCCGGGCGACACGTTTTTTTATGAGCTGAAACATCAACTGCTCTTCGAGGCGATGATCGATATCGTGGAGGCGCGGCAAGCGGTGGACATCATCACCGTGAAGCAATTCCTCGCCGACCGCAAACAGCTCGAGGCCGTGGGCGGCGTGGCTTATCTCAACACGTTGATGGACAGCGTGCCTTCGGCGGCCAACCTCGAATATTATTTCAACATTGTTTGGGATAAATATCTACTGCGCAAAACCGTGCGCACCTGCACCGAGATTGTCACCCAAGCCTACGAGCACGAGGGCGAGGTGAACCGCCTACTCGACGAGGTGGAAACGCGCATCCACAGCATCAACGACGAACGCGCCGGCGACATCAGCACGGACATGAAGACACTCGTGCACGCCGCCATCGATCGCATTGAGGAATACCACAAACGCAAGGGCCAGATTTCGGGTATTGCCAGCGGCTATTCGGTGCTCGACCGGATGACCGATGGAATGCACGCGGGCGAAATGATTGTCATCGCCGCGCGGCCCTCGATGGGCAAAACCAGTTTGGCGATGAACATCGTGGAAAACGTGACGCTGGGGAGCAACATTCCCGTGGGCGTGTTCAGCCTGGAAATGACCGCCGAGGCGCTGGTCACCCGGATGATTTTCTCCAATGCCCGCCTCAACTTCAGCAAACTGCGCGACGGGTTTATGGGCGACCACGACTTTCCACGTATCAACGCCGCCGCTGGCAAGCTCCACAAAGCGCCGTTGTATATCGACGACACCCCCGGCCTCTCCATCCTGCAGCTCCGCGCCAAAGCCCGCCGAATGCACACGCAGTATGGCATAAAACTCATTGTCATTGACTATCTCCAGCTGCTTCACTCTACTTCGCGTCGAGCGATGGATAATCGGCAGCAGGAGGTTTCAGAAATCTCCAGCGGCATCAAGGCCTTGGCCAAGGAATTGAAGGTGCCGGTGATTGTGCTTTGCCAGTTAAACCGAGAAATGGAGCGGGAGAAGAACCGCAAGCCGCGCTTGTCGGACCTCCGCGAATCCGGCGCAATCGAGCAGGACGCCGACTTGGTGGGTCTGCTCTACAAAGTCGCGCAAGATGATGACGCCGAAGGCGCGGATGAGAGCGAAGGGCTGCCGGTCAACTTGTTGATTGCCAAGCAACGCAACGGGCCCACCGGCGACATCCCGCTCACGTTCATCAAAGCCTACACGCGATTTGAGCCCGCCGCCGGAATAAGTGACAAAGATGTGCCGCATGAAAACTAATATTTCAAAACTCCTCACACTGGCCCTGCTGCTGGCCGCGCTGGGAATGGCGAACGCTCAACCGGCTGCCGCTCCCCTCCAGGTGGGTGCCGTCAAGGTCACCCTTAAGAGCCTTGGCAGCGTCGAGCCGGATATCACCGAGGCTTACGTGCGCAATCACATCCGCATCCGCCCGGGCGATCAATTTCGTGCCGGCATGACTAATCCCGACGTGCATGCGCTGATGAAAACCGGTCGGTTTTATGACGTGCGTGTGGAGGTGTCGCAGAAAGACGGAAAACTCACGCTCGAATTTATCGCCGTGGTATATCCCAAAGTAACCTCAGTGAACTTGCTGTTGCGCAGGCCCGATGGCACCACCCTCACCGCAGCGTCATTACAGATAAAAGAAAAAGATTTGCTAAAAAAACTCACACTCCGCCGAGGCATCCGCTATAGCGACACCCAACGGCAAGCCGATGCCAAAGCCTTGCGCGAACATTATGAGGACAAAGGCTACTACCCAGTCAGCGTAACCAGCGAGGAGAATGCCAAGTTGACCGGCAAAGTGGAATACCTGATCACCGAAGGCGAGCAGTTTCAAATCGAGAATATGACCTTCGAGGGCAATGAAGGTTTTGATACCGATGACTTGATGGACTTCGTGAAAGTTCGCGAACGGCGGCGTTGGTATAGCCCCATCAGTTGGTTCATCAACGACGGGCGCATTCGACCGCTCGAATTGCAGGCGGACATCGAGCGCCTCGAAACCTTCTATCGCAATCGCGGCTATCTCGATGCCAAGGCGGAAGTGGTTCACACCGCCGATGCCGTGCTGACCAGCGACGCGTATCAGCAACGCGTAAATACCCTCAACAAAGCGCGCGCGGATTTGGAAATTTTGGAGTCATCCCTGGCTGAAGAAGAAGGTAAAGAAGGCGCCGCCGATGAAGATCGGTTAGATTTGCTGGAAGACCAAGTGGATGATCAGAAAGATGTGGTGGAAGATGCCGAGGATAATCTGGAAGATTACCTCGATGACGCCTCGTACGTGGATCTCACCTTCAAGATTACAGAGGGCCGCTTCTATCATGTGGGCACGGTAGATTTCGAGTACTACTGGCAAAATGCGCGCGATGGCGAAACCACGCGACTCGATGTCGGGCCCGAAGGCAAGGCCAATCCCGATTTCAAGCCGGTGATCCCCAAGCTCACCCTCATGTCGCTCATCCGCATGCGCGAAGGCGAAATTTACGCACCCGAACGACTGCTCCGCAGCGGCCCAAAATCTGATTTGCGCGCCATCCAAAACCATTACGGCCGCAAATCGCACATCAATGCCCGCGTGCTGGGGGTGGTTCGCAAACCGGTGACCGGTACTGATAAAATCAACCTCGTCTTCAAAATCTTCGAAGGCAATCCGTTCAATCTCGATCTGGTGCAAATTGAAGGCAACGAAAAAACCAAAGACTTTGTTATCCGCCGCGAGCTCGCCATTTCGTCCGGTGAACGATTCGACATGGGCCGCGTGGAACGCAGCCGCAGTCGAATCGAAGGTATGCGGATCTTTGAAAGCGTGCGCACCTTCGCGCGGCGTGGTCCCGATGCCCGTCAGGGTGCCAATCCCGGCGAAACTCTCAGGGACGATCTCGTGGTGGCCGTGCGCGAAAAAAACACGGGAACCTTTATGATCGGCGGCGGGTTCAGCACTGATTCCGGCGCGTTTGCCAATGTGATAATGGGGCAGGAAAATTTTGACATCAAACGCTGGCGTCGCCCGCATTTGCTGCAAGGCGCAGGCCAAAAAATTCGCCTCAAGACCGTGGCCGGCGGCAAGTACAAAAATTACCGATTGGACTTCGAGGAGCCGTGGCTGCTTGATCGGAAGCTGAAGCTGACCACCTCGTTTTACGCTGAGGAGATGTCCTATTACAGCACTAAGTTTGACGTGGATCAAACCGGCTTCACCATGGGTCTGGAACGAACACTTTTAGGCAACGATTTTTTGCGCGGTAAAATCTATTTCACATTGGAAGAAGTCGGCCTCACCGACATGAAAACCACTGCCTCCACCGAGTTAAAGAACGAGGCCGGGCACGACTTCGTAGGACTGTTGGGCAGTCGCCTCGCCTATGACACTCGCGGTGGCGGCGATCTGCCTACGCACGGCCAGATCACCTCCTTCGACCTTCAGGTTGCTCCCAGCGTGATTGGTAGCGACAAGCCATTTTACGGGTACCACCTCAAGAGCACCTGGTATTTCAAGGGCCTACGCGAAGGGCACGTCCTTGAGTTACGTGGTCAAAACGCGGTGGTGGATAGCTTTGAAAGCTCAAAAAATGTTCCCTATTTATATCGCCATCATCTCGGTGGCTCACGCAATCTGCGCGGCTTTGACTTCAACGAAGTAGGGCCGCGCGGTGACCAAAACGACTATCTCCGTGGCCAAACCATGGCCCACGCCTCACTCGAATACAGCGTGCCCACTCCGTGGGACATCCTTCGAGTTGCAACGTTTTACGACATCGGCTCGGTGAACAAAGGTGCTTACGATTTTGACTTGGGCAATTACAACGATGACTGGGGTATTGGCCTTCGTTTGCAAATCCCATTCCTCGGCCCACTACGCCTCGACTACGCCTTCCCCATCACCAGCGATGGCAACAACGACAGCGGCGGCAACATCAACGTAAATTTTGGCTACACAACTCGATTCTAACTTAAAATAAACTGAGCATTATGAAAACCACACTCACCATACTTTTTCTTTCTATTGCATTTCTACTGCCCGGCCGCGCCTCCGCTGCAGCAGAGTATAATCTGGCAATCGTCAACACGGGAATTGTCTTCGACGGCTACTGGCGTACCGCAGTGGAGGATAAGCGCATGAAAATTGCCATGGAGGATGTAAAAAAACGAGTGGCCATTGAGGATAAAAACCAGTCGGTTCGGTTGGATGAATTGAAAAAAATGCAACAAGTTTTGCTGAAACCCAATCAGAATCAAGCTGCCTTGGCACGCCATCGCCAGGAATTCGAAGCCAAAAGAAGGGCATTTGAGCAGAATGGCACGACCTTAAATAATTGGAAGGCTGCACAACAAAAAGATCTCTCGGAAAAAAGTCGCAAGGCTATTGAAAGAATTAAGGAGGAAATTCGGTCGGTCATTTCTGCACAAGCCAAGAAAAACGGATACACTCTGGTGATCGAATCGAAGGCACTGTTGTATTCGTCCGCCGATTTGGATATCACCACCCAAGTGCTGGCGCAGCTGAATATCAACGACCCCGGTAAGGTTGCTCCCAAGAAGCCCACTCCCAAAAAATAGCTGTCGAGAGTTGTTAGTGCCTCTAAAGTGGTGAGGCGAAAATTAGGGAAGCACTTCCACGGCGGTCACTGCGTCGTTAATCACAGTGAACCGCGCCGTGCGTTTGATCTGGCTTGTCTTGATGTCGCGAATGGTCAGGCCCGAATACACCCACACATTTCCCTTTCGCTGGTTCGGGTTGCCAAACGCTGTGGTTAGGAGCGTGGATGGGCTGCGAATGTAGTATGATAATTCCTTCGCCGCATCTGATCCGTTTATTTGCCACTGAAACTTTCGGCCGGCGGGCGTCTTGCCCGTCAATGGTCGGCCAGTTAAATCGAACGCCGCCCGTCGCAGCACCTTGCCCGGGATTTTGGTTGATAAAACCATCACTTTGTTGGTCTTGCCGTTGGGGTGAAAAGTAGTCCACGGACCTACGCGGAAACCGTTGGCGTAGAATGATTGGCTGCGTGCTGTTCCGTTGGCATACCAAGTATGCTCCGCGCCACTTTTCAGGCCTTGAACATAATTCACTCGGTACCTCGTTTGCTTTCCGCCGGGATATTTGACCCGGTATGTTCCGTCCCAAAAACCGTCCTTCATGGAGATGAAGGATTGTGTGCCGTCCTTGTCGTTTTTAATCGCATTGCCAGTGAACCGTTTTTTGTTATAAAAATAAACCCGCACAATGTTGGTGATGACGGTGGTCGCGTTGGTACGCCGGATGTATTGCATCGTGCTGATATCAACCGGTGCAACTGCCTTGGTGGCTACTTGTGTGGTGTTAGTGGAGGCAGACCCTTGGTTGAACTTGGTGGTGCTGATTTCCGAACCGCCGCCATCATCGCCGCCGCAACCAATCAGCAATAACGCGGATACGCAGAGTGAAACCCCAGAAATTTTCATAGCTGCAAATCTACTTCAAACACCATTAAACTCAACCATTTTCTGGCCTTTCTGGGCGGGTTTATTCAGATTCACTTTGTCGTTTCTGTTCGGTATCCAGCAGTAATGTGTGGGTTTCGGTCAGGATTTCTGGAATGCGATCGGCAAACGGGCTCTTTCGCAGGGCCTCGGTTAGTCCTGTCTCATCCAATTTCCCCACGTGTTCGCCGGGGAACCAGTGGTCGCCTTGGCCCAGCAAATTGTAGCGCATCTTGCCCCAGTCCACCAAATCGAGCCCTTTGGCGTAGGTCCACAGGCGCAGGATTTCTGTGAGGTTCAGCTCGCCGGGCACGTCCACATAATGTGGCAATCCTTCGGACCATCGTTTGCACCAGTCCGCACCATGAGCTTCGGCCAACGAGCCACGAAGCCGTTTTTCGATGGGAT
>JAPKDK010000089.1 GCA_028872645.1 Verrucomicrobiota bacterium | reverse complement strand
AGTTTGGCGTGTAAAACCTATGATCTAGCTGGAAAACCCATGAAAACGTGGAATTTGATGTTCTTTGGGTTCGATTCCCAAAACACATCCACTCAATTTCTACACTATCCCAATTGGAATTAGGAGGTTTCCGGTCTTCTTCGGATTGGGCTCAGAGAGCTCCCAGTGAAAAAGATGAGTTTTTCTCTTGTTATTTGGGTGAATCGGGGCGAAACACTTCGCGTTCCCTGCTCGTAGTAGGGGTATTTAGATTAAGGTAAAATATTATGGCAACAGGCAAAGTAGCTCGTTTTTTCGACCAAAAAGGTTTTGGCTTCATTCAACCCGAGGATGGCGGCAAGGATTTATTCGTGCATATAAATGAGGTTGATGGAGGTCAACTTCAGGAGGGTGACACCGTTGAGTATGAAGCAACTGAAGGGCCAAAAGGGCCGCAAGCTTCTAGCGTTAAGGTTGTTTAGCTCTTAGATTAGCCAGCGCTGTTGGCGCTGGCCCCATTCCTTTCGCCCTTAACCAAACCCTTTCACGGGGTTTGGTTAAGGGCTTTTTATTGAATTTTACTTTAACAGCAAGTCATCCTCAATTGGCGTAAACTTCGACGCCGAATTAATTAGCGATCTGGCGGTTAGCTGGGCGACCCCATAAACTTCCACCGAAACAGCAAAGTCATTTCTTATCTTACTCAATAACAAATCAAAGTCGCCATCCCCGGAAGCCAGCACAACAGCGTCTGTGTTTTTTGAATGCTCCATAACGTCAAGTGTTATGCCAACATCCCAATCACCCTTTGCCGAACCATCCCTTCTTTGAATGAATGGCTTTAGTTTTAATTCGAACCCAATTCCTTTGAGTATATTTTGGAATTGTTTCTGTTTTTCATCACCCCTATCAATCGCATAGGCGATCGCTTTCACCACTTTCCTGTTTGAAGTTGCCTTAGCCCAAAATGCGTTATAGTCGAAGTGGCATTTATGAATCTGTTTTGTGGTGTAGTAAATATTTTGAACATCCACAAAAATGGCAACTTTTTCCATAAATTCTAGAGGCTTGGTTGGATTGATTAAGGTAAGATTTTCATCTTATCTGCAAGGTTTAGTTTGAGAAAGGTATTGTGAAATTCATCCAGAAAATCTTTCGATGAAGAACCGAAATTCTTAATGAATGATCCTTCAAAGCCTTCTATATTGAGGTCGCGATAAAACTTAACCCGATAAGCTTCTTCGCTCGTTTTATTGATTAGAAACGCAATAAACCAGGCTCCGAGGTCATAAGCAATCATTCCCCGCTTGCCGTAAGGAATATCCTTTATGCTCTCACCCGCTCGAAGGTTTTCCAATGACCTTAGTTTGCGTTTCATATTTTCCTTCAAATAACCAGGCCTGATCCCTTTTTGTTTTGAGTAGAGTAATTTAGCCATGTATTCAGCGCCACCTTCTCCCCACCAAGGATTCTTCTGGTTCATGCTCTCTCTCTCAGAGTGTTTTCTGCTGTGAATATGCGCATGTTGATATACGTGGAAATATTCATGTAAAACCACCGATTTGTAATCTTCTTCTTCCGGACCGGGGAATTTAGCGGACATAGTTATGATGAAACCAGACCACCTTTCATTTTCACTTCTTCTTGTATTTAAACCGGCATTTCCTTCTTTAGCATAGGAAACAAAGTTGTGTCCTCTGTTCAAACAATGTTTGAGGCTGATCGTCGGATCTTTTTGTTTCCTTATATCACAATATTTTTTATCCAATTCTTCTGCCGCCGCTTTACTGCTACCGACAATCCAAAACTCTAATGGCCCGTAATTCCCCCAAGCTTTAGATGCAACCTCATACCATTTCTTAGTCAGGTTTATGTTAGAATCTGAAACATCGCTAGCAGAATAAAATTCAGCTTTCCCCCGCATTATTTTTCCCCAGTTACCGAGTCTATCTGAGGCCCTTGCTGAAATGCCGCTTTTAACAGCATCCTGCTCTTCAGGTGTTAGCTCTTTAACCAGCTTTACTTTAGTGCTGTTTTTTTCGTCACCATTAGATGGGGTTTCATTTTGCGCTTTCTCAATGGCAGGTTCTGTGGGTGTGGGAAGCAAACCCCTACACGCCACAACCAACAAACCTATCAAAATTGGGATCAGCACTTTCATTGCTAAGAGAACCCTACCCCACCATCCTGATTCAGAGAAGTTCAGAGAATTGGATCTCTCAGGGTTTTCTGGCAGATGAGTGTGATAGCTGTATTTCCCCTGAAAACGGGGAGTTCGATGTTGGTTGGATTCGATTCCCAGCACGCACTACCTCGAAATTGGGTTGTGGGCTGGATCGTAGGGCATCTTGCTCCAGTCTGAGCAGAAGGGGGATGCGGGTAGGCCAGCTTTATTGTACAGATTCCAAGGCCGATCCTTGGGCGCTTGTGGGTGGCAGGCATAACGTAAGGCAACCGGCTCTTTAACTGCGTCGCTCCTCACCACTACGCCTTTACCCTGAATGACTGCCTTGACCGCGTGCCATGCCCCTGCCTTGTCCGCCACCTCAAACCCATTCAGTGTTCCGTCCTTCAATTCAGTCACCTTGCCCACGCCTACCTTACCAATCATGAGCCCTTCATTTACGTAATCGAACGCAACCTGGATGGCTCCGGTCTTGATCGTGATTGCCCGGTACAACGGTCCGCTGAAGTGGATCTTGCGCGAATAGACTTTTGCCAAAGGCCAGCGAGCCAGCCGTTCGCCCACATCAATCTTGTTGGGCGGATGAATGTCGTTTTGAAAATCCAGATCAACCGTGACGGCCATGCCAGTGTTTTTGACATTCATCGCCCGGCGCTGTTCTTCACGGGCATACGTCCATGCGTAGCTGCGCCATTGGGGCAGTTGCACATAGTAGAATGGGAGATCCGGTCGGTTCCATACGCTTCGCCAACCGTTAATCAGTGCGCGCATTTTGTGCGCGTAATCGCGCGGATCTTCGCCAGTGCCGCAGTTGGATTCAGCCTGATACCAGATGGCGCCACGGATGGCGTAGGGCACAACCGGTGCGATGCGGCCATTATAGATTGCCCCGGCCAGCCAGGCGGGGCTACGCACGAAAGTGCCGCCACGCATTTTCTTGATGGCTTCGACATCACCAACCTTGGCTAGCGCGGCCAATCGTTCAAGGGTCGGGTGACCGGTAAATGCCTCGGCAGGAATATATGGCTCAATCGGTGTACCGCCCCACGAGCAGTCGATGATGCCAACGGGCACCTTAAGTTCCAGGTGCAATCTCCGCGCGAACACATAACCCACGCCGGAAATGCCGTGCACAGTCTTGGGGTTGCAAACCAACCAACTGCCACCTGTAAGATCGGCCTGCGGTGTGGGTGAATTTTTCTCGTTCACCTTGCGGTAACGAATGCCGTTGAAGTCCGCTGCGTCAGCCAACGTTTTGCCCTCGGGCAAACGTCGCGCCATACCACGGACGGTGTAGCCCATATTGGATTGGCCCCCGGAAAACCACACTTCGCCCACCAGCACATCACGAATGAGGGTGGTATCTTCACCACTGCTTATCTTGAGCTCGCGCCCAGTGCTGTTGGCTTTCAGGGGCTTGAGCCACACTTTCCAGTGACCCGCGAGATCAGTCATGGTCTTCACTGATTGGCCGGCGAATTGAACTGTGACCACTTTTCCTACATCTCCTTTGCCCCAAATGGGCACCGGCAGTTCGCGCTGGAGCACCATGTGGTCAGAGAAAATTTTGACTGGGTGGATCGCAGCAGACGCATATTCCGCGCACAAAAAAATGGCGACTGTGACAAAGGCTATAAATGGTTTTCTCATGGAGAACCTACTTCTCTAATTTTTTTAAAAACGCGCGGCAGGAGAAGGCGGCGAACATTGCAAGGTCTTTGTCGCCGGGGAGGACGATGGTGGGGGAGAGATCAGGCGGGCGAATTTTTTCGGCGCGGATAAGGGCGGCGGCCATTGGGGCTTTGGCGGCGGCGGCCTTTTTGCCGAGGAGTTCGATGGTGCGGGCGGCGTGAGTGACGATGATTAGGTTTTCGTGGGCGAGATCCTTAATAAGTGCTAGTACAGCAGCATTGAGGTCGCCATGGCGGGCGAGGGTGTTGGCGGACTCGATGCGGACAGCGGGGGATGGGTCGGTTAGGAGTTTTTGGAGTTGGTGTTTAGTCTCGGGTGAAATTTTTTCGCGGTGGGCGAGGGCAAGGGCGGCCCAGTAGCGGACGCTTGGGATTTTGGAGGTGAGGTTTTTGACGATGGCTTTTTCGCGGGCGAGGCCGACTTGGGCGGCGGCGGCGTGGATGGGGGCCATATCGACCTTGCCGCCTTGGCCGAGTTCCCAGCCGGGGGTTTTGAGGAACATTTCCCATGCCTCGCTTTCGGGCAGGAAGCCGAGGTCGACGGTGTCGCGGATGTGTTTGCGATGAGCAGCGCGGAGGCGGTTGAGGATGGCTTGGTGTTTTCTGGAGTCGATGAGGGTGTGAAGGTTTTGCGGGTCTGCTTCGCAATCGTAGAGTTCCTCGACCGCGCGCGTGGGGGCCGCAAAGTGCCATTGGGCGGCGGTCATTTTTTCCTCATCGGAGAGCCGATAAAACTCGTGGCGGATTTCGCCGTTGTCGGGCCAAACCGTCGGTTGATTGTAGCCGAGGTGCGGCATGTAGTTGCGAATGTAAAGATAGCGACCATCCCGCACGGAGCGGGCGAGGTCGCGCACTTCATCGACGCGGTCGCGATGGCCGAAGACGTACCGCCGCGGCCTCGTGTTTTTCGCGCCAAGGAATGGCTTGCCCTGCATGGCTTCGGGAATTGGAACGCCGGTGAGGCTGAGGATGGTCGGGGCGTAATCGACAAAGCTCACGAGGCGGTCGGTGGTGGTGCCGGGTTTGCCGGGGGCGAGGTGTTGCCATTTTTGGGGGAAGCGAATCATGAGCGGCACGTGCATGCCGCTATCGAGCAGCGCGCGTTTGTGGCGGGGCATGCCGCTGCCGTGGTCGCTGTAAAAAAAGACGATGGTGTTTTCAGCGAGGCCATCGTCTGCGAGCTGTTGCAGGATGGCACCGACCTCTTTGTCCATCGCCGTGACGCAATCGTAAAAGCGCGCGACCTCGCGCCGGATGAGCGGCGTGTCCGGATAATACGGCGGCAACGGCGCCTTTGCGGGGTCATGGATTTCGCTGGGCGAAAGTTTGCTCTGCACCTCTTTTTGAAAACGCGCGTACGGCCAAACCATCGTGCGGCTTTGATGCGAAGTCATCAGATTAAAAATACTGAAAAACGGCCGCGCTTTGTTGTCGCGCTTACGCCAATGCGCGGTCGCGCTGCTTTCGTTCCACGAGTGCTTGATGATGTCTACGTAGTTGCCGGTATTATAATCCGTCTTCACGTTGTTGCTCGTGTAAAACCCACGCGCCCGCAACAGTGCCGGAAACCCACGCATCGTTTTCGGAATCGCAAACCCCGACCGCATCTGCTGCGTGGAGAGCGAAGTGGGATAGCATCCAGTGATGAGACACGACCGCGAAGGCGAACACACCGGCGCACTGGCGAAGGCCTTCGTGTACCGCACGCTTTCCTTCGCCAACCGGTCAATATTTGGCGTGGTGGCGTACTTGTCGCCATAGCACCCCAACGTCGCACTCATATCCTCAGCGGTAATCCAAAGAATGTTCGGCCGGTCGGCGGACCGAAGCACGGCACACATCGCCAGCAATGAAATAAGAAAGCGCATGGGGGATTTATACTCGTCCACGCCCCGATTGGCAATGAGGCAGTCCGCGCATTTGGCTGAATGGGCCGGGGAATTTAACTGTCCGTCCGTTGGGCGCTGGCATAGTTTTGCAAATTTGCGTTTGTAAATTTATTATGATTACTTCAACGGAACTTTTCCGATTGTTGCTCACCGCTGCATTGTTGGCAGCGGCATCCGGTGTGGCGGCGGAGCGACAGCCGATTGAGGACAAAACTATTTTCAATGGCAAAGACCTCAACGGTTGGTCGACTTCGAAGCCGAAATATTGGTCGGTGAAGGACGGCGCAATCATCGGGCACTCGGCGGCGAATATGCCGAAGAATGAATTCATTTGGTCGGGCGTGACGGTGAAGGGTTTTTTATGTTTTGATTCGGTCATCGTGGAAATAAAAGCGATGAAGGCCCTCACGGACATTGAATCAGCTCAGGTTCTGCGCTATCTCAAGGCCACGGGTTGCGAGCGCGCCTTGCTTGTCAATTTTAGGGCGAAATCCCTCCAGCAAAAACGCTTCATTCTCAGCAAGGATTTTCAGCGTTGAGTTTTGTTAACCACAGATTACGCTGATGAACGCAGTTTTTTAGAAACCGCTATCAACCCAAAAAAGTAATCTGTTTAATCTGCGGTTCAAAAAATGAAAAACCTATTCCTCTCTACTCTTGTTTTTGCTGCCACGGCCCTTCCGGCTCTGGCGGCGGGGAAAACCAACGTCCTGTTCCTGATTTGTGATGACCTCAATTGCGATATTGGGAGTTATGGGCATTCTCAGGTGCGGACGCCGAATATTGATCGCTTGGCTAAGCGGGGGGTGCGGTTTGAGCGGGCGTATTGTCAGTACCCGTTGTGCGGGCCGAGCCGAGCTTCGTTTATGACGGGGCTGTATCCGGATCAATCGCTCATCCATCGTAATGCTATTCTCATTCGCAAACACCTGCCCGATGTGGTGACGATGTCGCAGCATTTTAAAAACCACGGCTACGACGCCACGCGCATTGGCAAGATTTATCATTATAACGTGCCGAAGGATATCGGCAACGACGGCCATGACGATCCGGCCTCATGGTCGCACACGTTCAATCCCCGCGGGCGGGACAAAACCGATGAGGCGAAGGTGTTCACGCTGCGAAAGGGCAGCTACGGTGGCACGCTCAGTTGGCTCGCCGCCGATGGAACAGACGAGGAACAAACCGACGGCATCGCCGCCACGGAGGCGGCCAAACGGCTGGAGCAGTTTGCCAAAACGAAGCAACCGTTTTTTATGGCGGTGGGCTTGTATCGGCCGCACACGCCGTACGTTGCGCCCAAGAAATATTTTGAAATGTATCCGCTGGAAAAAATCGTGGTGCCAACGGTGCCGAAGGGTTACCTCGCCTCCCTGCCCGCGCCCGCCCGCGCGTCCATCACCCGCAAGCGGGAACAGGTAAACCTGAAGGACTCGCTCGCACGGGAGGCGATTCAAGCGTACTACGCGTCCATCACCTTTGCCGACGCCCAAGTGGGTCGCATCCTCGAGACCCTCGAAAGCACCGGCCTCGCCAAGAATACGGTAGTCGTGTTCACCTCCGACCACGGTTATCATATGGGCGAACACGGGCATTATCAGAAAACCACTTTGTTTGAAAACGCCGCACGCGTGCCGCTCATCATCGCCACGCCCGGGATGGCCACCGCCGGCAAGTCCACTGCAATGCCGGTGGAGATGGTGGATTTTTATCCCACCCTCACCGAGTTATGCGGACTGGCGAAGCCAAAGCATCTGTCGGGCGTGAGCCTCGCGCCCACGCTGCGGAACCTCCGCTCCACGCCGCGCCGCGATGCATTGACGCAATTCGCTACCGGCTACAGCCTTTACACGGGGCGCTATCGCTACACCGAATGGGGCGCGAAAGGCAAAAGCGGCGCGGAACTTTATGACCACACCAACGACCCCAGCGAGATGAAAAACCTCGCCAAGCGCGCCGCGCACAAAACCACGGTAGCGGAACTATCAAAGCGCCTGCACGAGCGCATCGCCGAGGCCAACCAAAAACCCAAAGGCGTCACCCAAGTGTCGACCCGGAAAAAATGAACAAACGGATCCAATTATGAAAAACTTATCCTGTCTTATTCTACTCGCGTTTTCGTTTTCAGTTCCAGCTACGTACGCGGAGCACCGCAACTTCGTTTTTATTCTGGCAGATGATTTGGGGAAGCGGGATATGAGTTGCGAGGGGAGTACGTTTCATGAGACGCCGCATATTGATGCGATTGCGCGGAGTGGGATGCGGTTTTCAAATGGTTATTCCACTTGCCAGGTTTGTAGTCCGTCGCGGGCGAGCATTATGCTCGGGACGTATCCGGCGCGGAATAAAATCACCGACTGGATCGGCGCGGCGAGCGGGAAAAATTGGCGGCGCAATGACCGCGTGCTGCCAGCCGATTATATTCACGCGCTGCCAGCGAAGGACACCACCCTCGCCGAGGCGATGCGCGCGGGCGGCTACAAAACTTTCTTTGCCGGCAAATGGCACTTGGGCAGCACCGGATCGTTTCCGGAAGACCACGGGTTTGATATCAACATCGGCGGTCATCATCGCGGCTCACCTCCGGGCGGATTTTTTTCGCCGTACACTAATCCCAAGATGAAAAGCGGCCCGAAGGGGGAATCGTTGCCGATTCGGTTAGCCAACGAAACAGCTTCGTTTATCGAGGCGAACAAGGACCGTAAATTTTTTGCTTATCTGTCGTTTTACTCTGTGCACGGGCCAATCCAAACCACGCAGCCGCTTTGGCAGAAGTATCAAAAGAAGGCAGAGGCCAAGGGCTTGGCCAAGGAGCGCTTTAAGTTCGACCGCACCAAGGGGGTGCGACAGGTGCAGGATAATCCGATTTACGCGGGCATGATGGAATCGATGGACAACGCCGTGGGCATCGTGATGAAAAAACTGAGTGACCTCGGGCTCGACAAAAACACTGTCGTCATTTTCACCTCCGACAACGGCGGCGTCTCGTCCGGCGATGCCTTCGCTACCTCGTGCCTGCCCATGCGCGGCGGCAAAGGCCGGCAATGGGAGGGTGGGATTCGCCAGCCTTATTATATTCGCGTTCCAAACTTAACAGCGCCACGCTCGAATAATGCGACGCCGGTCACCGGCACGGATTTTTATCCGACCATTCTTGACCTCGCCGGTTTGCCCCTCACGCCACGCCAACACGTTGACGGCGTCAGTCTGCTCCCGCTGCTCAAGGGCGGCTCGCTTGCCAAGCGCGATCTGTTTTGGCATTACCCGCATTACGGCAACCAAGGCGGCGAGCCTTCGTCCATTATTCGCTCAGGCAATTTCAAGCTCATCCATTATTTTGAGGACGGCCACGACGAGCTTTACAATCTCGCCAAAGACATCGGCGAAGAAACCGACCTCGCCGCCTCCCAACCGCAAACTGCCAAAGACCTCCGGTCGAAACTGGACGCGTGGCTGAAAGAAACCGGAGCTCGCATCCCTGCTACTGATGACCGCTTTAATTTGGAGTTAAAGAAAAAACAAATCCAAAGCGCCCGCACCGGTCAGCTGAAAGGTCTGGAAAGCCGCGCTGCAAATTATTTGAAGCCCGACTTCAAGCCCAACAAAGACTGGTGGAGCAGCCTCGTCCCCAAAGATTAAAGGGCACGGACGATAGGACGGCGGATTTTGAAAACCATTTGAACCGCAGATTGCACAGATGAAAAAACAAATCCTTGTCGCGCTCTTGTACGGCTTCGTCCTGTGGGCCACCCCAGCCAGTGCGGGGGAGTCTTGGCTGAAGTCCAGCGGCTTTGGGTTGATGTTTCACTACGAGTGTTTCAAGGAACGCAGCGCGCGCGATTTTAACAAAGCGGTGGATTCGTTTGACGTGGAAAAATTCGCCGATGCGGTTGCAAGCACGCGCGCGGGGCACGTGATTTTTACAATCGGCCAGCACACGGGAAAATTTTGCGCGCCCAACTCGGCTTATGAAAAATTGTTGGGCGTGAAGAATGGCGAGTGGACTTCGCGGCGCGACTTGATTTTTGAAATTTCCAAGGCGCTCGAGAAGCGCGGCGTGCGCCTCATCATTTATATGACCGCCCGCGCACCAATGCGGCACTATCGCGTCATCGCCGCGATGGGCGACACGCTGCCGACGATCAATGGCAAACCCGCCGGGCCGAAGGTCAACCCGATGTCGCACCCGCGCAAGTTGAAGGGTTTTCGGCGCAGCGAAAATCAGGCGCCCAATCCGGTGTTCCTGAAAAACTGGGCCGATGTTTGCGGCGAATGGTCGCAGCGCTACGGCAAGCGGGTCTCCGGCTGGTGGTTCGATGGCTACAAAGACGAGATGAAGGCGGCGTACGAGCCGTTGCAAAAGGAGCGCCACAACATCGACACGTGGCTGGCCGCCGTGCGCTCGGGCAATCCTGCCGCCGAGCTGGCCTTCAATGCCGGTGCGCATCCGCTAATATCGCTCTGCACGAGGGGCAAGTTGTGTCCGCACCAAACCTTCACCTCCGGCGAGCAGCGCGAGTTTACTTTTAAGAACAAACCGCTCACGCCCAAGAATTTCCCCGCGCCCGAGGGAGTCACTTGGCACTTGCTGCTTTCCGTCAGCGACGGCTGGGGCGCAGGCACAAAATCGCGTTTTGATGCGGCGACACTCGCGGAACGAATCGGCGTGATCAACGCCCAAGACGGCACGGTGACCCTCGACGTGCCCATCGCCGCCAATGGCGACATCCCGAAAGCCGTTCTCACCACCCTGCAACAACTCGGCCAACGCCGCGCCGCCAATACCTTCAAACTCAAAAAGTCCCTCACCGTTTTGAACTACAA
>JAPKDK010000382.1 GCA_028872645.1 Verrucomicrobiota bacterium | reverse complement strand
TTCACTCAATGGCTTCCAACCATCCGCCCCGGCATGCCAAGCCAAATCAGTAGGCAACAGCTGCCCGGCCGCCAACATCTCGCGTGCATTGGCCTCCGGATACGGGCCATGCTGCTCTCCGTTGCGGGTGATATGGATATTCATTGCATTGAGATTTTTATCTACGCCCTCAAGATTCCCCGTTATTCTGATTCATTGTAACGCCTCAAAAATATGTTGCCCACTGTAAACTCGATGTTTGTTTATAGTACACTTTGTTGGGAATTTTCAAGGAAGGATCAATTTCCAATGATTAAGCGGGGCCGCGTGGGTTTCTTGAACTTGACCATTGAAAATTCCTTGAGCCTTGAAAATTCGGGCTTCCCCGCCCTTCCCAATGACACAGCTTTTCCAAAAACTCTGAATTGCCAAACCGCCTTCAACCGTCCAAGCTCTCCGCGCAATATGAACAACAAACATTCCACCAATCGCCGCACCTTTATCAAGGCCAGCGGAACGGCCGCTGTGGCGGCGAGCACGATCGCTTTTCCCTCAGTCACCTTTGGCAAGCCGGATAGCCGAAAGCTGAAGATCGGCTTCATCGGCTGTGGCGGCCGCGGCACGGGCGCGATCAATCAGGCACTCACGGCGGACAGCAATTGCGAGCTGTACGCGATGGGCGAGGTGTTTCGCGATAAACTCGATCGCAGTCTCAAGTCGATCCAAGGTCGGCGGGCCGGACAGATTAACCTCGATGAAAAACGCAAGTTTGTAGGACTCGATGCGTACCAAAAAGTTTTGGAAAGCGGCGTGGATCTTGTGATTTTAACAACGCCTCCGGGCTTCCGTCCGTTGCACTTCAAGGCGGCAGTCGAAGCAGGTAAACATATTTTTCTGGAAAAACCGATGGCCACGGATGCGCCTGGGCTGCAGTCGGTGATGGAGAGCTACAAGCTCGCGGAGAAAAAAGGCCTCGCCGTGGTGGCGGGCTTTTGCTGGCGCTACGAGCCGGGCCGGCGTGAGTTTTTCAAACGCATCGCGGATGGCGCCATCGGCGATGTGCAGTCCATGTACTCCACTTACTACACCGGCCCCGTGAAACCAATGCCACCGGACAGCAGCCGCAAGGCTGAGTGGAGCGATATCGAGTGGCAGGTACGCAATTGGTACAACTTCGCATGGTGCGGCGGCGATGGTCTCTTGGAGCAGGCCGTGCACAGCGTGGATAAAATCTCGTGGGTGTTTGGTGACAAACCACCGCACAGTTGCGTGGCCGTAGGCGGCCGGCAGCGCCCGAATAATTCCGGCAATATTTGGGATCACATCGAGGTCAATTATCTATTCGAAGGCGGCGCGCGTGGGCATCTCGGCCAGCGGCAGATCCCCGGTTGCCACGGCGAGAACAACGACTACATCCTCGGCACCAAGGGCCGCGCCCAAATCGGTGGAGGCCTCATCATTACCGGTAAGGACGCCATTAAGGGCAAGACCGATAAATGGACCTACAACCCCAATGGCGATCTCTGGCGCTACACTGGCCCCGGCGGCAACATGTACCAGATTGAGCACGACGAACTCTTCGCCAGCATCCGCGATGGCAAGCCCATCAACAACGGAGCGCGGATGTGCAACGCCACCGGTATGGCGTTGATGGGCCGTATGTCCGGCTACACCGGCCGCCAAGTCACGTGGGATCAGGCAATGAACTCCAAACAAAACCTGTTCCCCAAAAACCAAAACTGGGAGACCGGCAAACACACCCCGCCCAAGGAAGCCATCCCCGGTACGAAGGAAGCCATCGCCCCGCACGGGTGGTAAAAAAAATCACTATCAAACAACCCTCAAGTCTTCGGGCTTGGGGGTTTGTGTTTTTGAATCCTTAAACTTCTGGCAATACCCATGGCTTGCGCCACTCGGGACGGCCGCGCATAGCGTTGGCTTCCTCGTCGTTCACGAAGGTTTCTGTCTTTGCATCAAATGTAATCGTACGAGTGAGGCGGGTAGCGATGTTGC
>JAPKDK010000088.1 GCA_028872645.1 Verrucomicrobiota bacterium | reverse complement strand
AATGGGCGGCGCGGGAATGGGCGGCGCGGGAATGGGCGGCGCGGGAATGGGCGGCATGGGTGAAGGTGGGGGTGAAGGCGGGGGTGTTGGCGGAGGCGCGAAGAAGGATGAAACCATCAGTGTTATTTATCTCAATCTCATGGCCAAGAACGTGTTGGCCGATGCGCCCAACGGCCAGAAAGTGCGCACTCGGGAAACACTCAACCGCGAATTTGCAACGATGATGGCCAAGCAATTTCGGCGGAAAAAACTTTTTAGTGACGATGAAAACCTCACCAAGGTGGTTGGGCAAATTTTGATGAAAGAAACCGATGGCACACGCTGGTTTGAATTCGCTATCCAATTGTCGTTGAAAGATCCCATCGTGATGAAAGACAAGGAAATGGAATAAGCATGCAAAAAGATCTGGTCATATTTTATTTAAAACGGCACTCGCTGATTCTTGTGGGGTTATTGCTGGGGGGAGGCTTTGTGGGGTACGGGTACAAATTCATGACCGACGCCGAGGACAACAGAACCAAACAGGGCGGCGCTTTCGAGAGCGTAAAGGCGCGCCGCGAAAAAATTTCCAATCCCGACAACAACATCAAGATCGATCGGGGAAACATTGCAAAAATCCAGACTGAAGTGGATGAGCTGGATCGTTTAATTGTCGAATCAGGAACGGTCATCTCTTCCGGAGTAGAACATGAAGTGATGGCCGGCAACGATTTCACCACGCATATCGTGAGCGTGGTCAAGCAACTCAACGAGGCTGCTGTAGGACAGAGAGTTGGGCTCCCGCGCGATCCGAGCAGCAAAAGTGATGTGCAATTTCCCTACTACTTTACTTTCTTCGAGGTAATCACCAAGGAACACGGCGTGAGTGAGGATAAGGTGGCCGAGCTTCAGGTGCAATTGGAGGACGTGGAAACCATCATCAACATACTGCTTCGAAGCCGTGTCCAATCCATCGAATTAATCCAACGCAACCGCATAACTCAGCATGATCGCGGAGCCACCCGTCCGAATGATTATCTTGATGACCGGCAGAAGTATACCAACTCCGTGGCCGTGGTTCGGCCCTATCGAATCAAGTTTCGCTGCCTCAGCGGTGGCATCGCCAAATCACTCAGCGGGTTTGCTCGCGAGGATTTGTTTTATGTGGTCCGCAAATTCGAGGTCAGGCAAGCCGGCGCAAACAGTGCTGCCAGCGGCGGCATGGGCGGTGAAGGCGGCATGGGCGGTGAAGGTGGTATGGGTGGTGAAGGTGGTATGGGTGGCGGTGCGCCTGGCGGCGGCTTTGGAAGTGCCCCCGGCGGGGGTGAAGGTGGTGGTGGTGAAGGCGGCTTTGGCGCAGGTGCGGCACTCGGTGGCGGCGGAGGGGCTCAGGCCGCGGCCGGCACCCCCAGTGTGCCGCTTGCCCGCTTGGAACAAGAAATTCTCGAAAACCACGCAGGCCTCGCCACCCCTAAAGCCAAGAACATCATGCGTGAACAATTGCTGGAAGTAACTGTGGATCTCGACGTGATTCGCCGTTTGCGTCCTGAGTTGCCCGAAGGTGAAGCTGGAGCAAACGCCAATATTAACCCACCCGGACCTGCCTCAGCCCCCAACTTACCCGCCGAGGTTGGCACCAATAATGCCGCTCTACCGGGCACCAACGCCCCGGCTATAGTTCCAGCTCCGGCACCTAACGCGGTTCCTAGAACCGCGCCGGTGACGCCACAGCCTAAGCAATAACGCCGCATGGAAAAACTGCAGCCTATTCTCAACAAGCTCAAGGGAGCCCTGAATCACCTTGAGAAAATCATTTTAGGCGTGGTGTTGCTGGCCGTGGCAGTCACTTCGGTGCTTGAACTTTTGAGCGCACGCGGCGAATTAGGTGCCGCGAACAAGGCGGCTGGCGAGATAACTTTGGGGGGGGGGGTGCGGCAGCCCGAAGATATCGACCGGTTTGCCAAACTGGTGCTTGCTTCCCGCGAGGATCCTCCCGCTATTAATCTCGATGGCACCAATCACCTTGTGTTCAACGCCGCGAAATGGAATCGAGTCGTCAACAACGGGGTCACAAATGTGTTCCGTGATTCTCAGGATTTGCCTCTGGGTATTTCAGCGTTGCGCGTGACGGAAATCCGCGAAGTGCGCCTGCTCATCACTCCTAAGATTCAATTTAACCGCAGCCCCGCCAAGTTGGGTGAGAATAATATGCGCTATCGATTCGAGGCCATTGATGAATACCCTTCGGTGTTTGCCTCCCTCCCCGAGTACATGGCCTATTGGCGAAAGAACCCGAACTGGCGAAGCTACGCCAACTACAACACCCCGCGGATGCAATCGTTTATGCCCCAAAAAAGGCCGTTCCCGCCCAACACCAAAGCCCTGTCTCCCAATTTACAGCCGCACCCGCTCCGAAAGCTCAGTGTATTGCACTTGTTTAACGACGGCTTGGTTCGACAGCATCCCGATTGGTTTGTTGGCTTCCGCTTTACTGCGGCCACCAAGGCCGATCGAATTGAGGATGTGATTTGCACGCTGGATATCGTTCACGGCCTGCCCGGCGGAGGGATGGTCACCAATAAAAACCGCGTGGCCAAGCACAACCAGCCGATTTCATTCACTCGCGGTTATGAAGCAGATTTATTTTTCCAAACCAAATTCACCGCCCAACCGATGGAATGGAAAAATTGCCGCGCGGGCAGGCGGTTTTCTGTCGATGGTGAAGTGTTTCGCATTATCAAAGTGACGCCGGACTTGGTGCAATTGGTGTCCGACCTAGGATATGGTGGCAACCGCCAAATCTATGACAAACCCTTCCGCCCCGGGCCCATTCAAGTTCGGCCCGGCCTCAACATCCCCGTGCCCGGCGGCGGCACCAATGCCACTCCCACAAACGCCGTACCTGCCCGACCGCCGGTGACCAACCCACCCGCCGTGGGGGGGCAATAGCCGGTGGCGTGGATAGAATCCGTCGAATTATTTACTTGCCAATCCGGCCGGGTTCGTTATTGTACTCGGAAGGTTGAGTCATCAGCCGTTGGGGGGAATCGGCCGTTCCGGCCAAACAAATTGGGGGTATTATGAAACAGGTGGGGTTTTGTTTTCGTATCGTATTGTCTATCGGCTTCTTGGCCGTTTCCATAAATTTCCAGGTGCAAGCCGCGCCGCCGCCGAATATGCCTTCTCAGGATGCCATCCAGCGCCTTATGGAAGAGGAGCGGCGGTTGCGCGCGCAGGGGCTCAGTAATCCCATCACACAGGAGGCTATCGCCAATTCCCAGCGGGTGGATGGCGCCCTGATTGCTATTGATCGCAAAGCCCAGTCAGACTTGCTTGCTGTGTCGCAATTGGCTCGGCAAGCCGGCCAAGCTGCCCGCAATGCTGATGCCATTTCGAAGTACCGCATGGCGATCATTCTTGAAAACGATTTCAAAATATACGCCAGTGCCCAGCTCAAGGACATGCTGCGTGTCGATCACCCCGTTTACGTGAAGGCCCTTAACACACTGGAATTGCCCATGCGCGACATCCTTGCCGGCTACCTGAAGGTGACTCAAGTGATGGTGGAAGCGGCCTGGCAGCGAAATGAGTTTGAAAATGCGAGGGGGTTTATCATGGATTCACTCGGTTGGCTGCCCGGCAATGCCGACTTGCAGGCGTTGCTGCGCGAAGGTGAAAAACTCAATGCGGCCTTTGTGAAACGCGAGCCTTCACCGGACGCTTCGAGCATGCGGATTCATCTGGCGAATCGGGATCAGGAAATCAATCGACTGCTCAAGGACGGCCGGTTTCATTATGAGCTGCGCGATTTTGATAACGCCAAGTTGAATTTCGACCGGGTTCTCCTGCTCGATGGCCGAAACGATGTGGCCAGCAATTTCCTGCGCATGATCAATAAATTCAAAAATGATGCAGCCAAGGATTCGCGTGATCGGAACTTCAGCGCCATGGTGCAGGAGGTCAATGAGAAGTGGGTTGACTCTCCCCACCAGCGAACCTTACCCGTTCCTAATCCGACTTGGATTAACCAAACCGGCGGCAGTGGCAACCAACCCGGTGGCCCCGGCGCCAACAATATGATCATGAACAAGCTGCAAAGCATTCGGGTGCCCAACGTGCCGCCAATGGCGGGCATGGCGCTCAATGAAGCGGTGAATATGCTCACTGAAATGGCCTCGGAAAATGACTCCATTTCCCTGGATCCAAAGGACAAAGGCATCAACATTTGGATCCGGACCGATCTGCCGGAGTATGCGAAAATTGCAGGCAATTTCCCGTTCCAAGACTCGCCAAACATCAATCCCGCCAACGGTTTGCCCATGGGGCGACCGGTGATGAAACATGCCGGCGGCAGTATGGCCGATGGTGCGGGCTCCGGGGTTTTGGCACCGGGTGTGCGGATGAATGCCGGATTGCCCAGCGTGCCCACCAGTGGCGGCGGGCGATTGGATCCCACCCGTATTACCGTGCAGGGACTCACCGCGCCGCTCACCAATTTGAGCCTCTCACAGTTGCTCAATATTATCACCAAATCTTGCGATCAACCGATTGATTGGAAGGTGAGTGAGGGGACAGTAATGTTATCGTATCGCCCAGCGGATGCGGACTTTGTCACCAAGCTGTTTCAGGTGAAGCCCAATGCTTTTTTCACTGAGCTGATTAAAGTGAAATCCACGATTCGGCAGGTTTCACCACTGCCGAAAACGCCTCTCGGGGAAGGCTTTGATTCCGCCATTCGTTCGAAGGACACGCAATCCGGCGGCGGGGGAAATTTATATATCAACCGGCAAACCGGTCAGCCGTTAAATGGTGGCGGTGGTTTTGCCGCCGGCGGCGGTGCGGGTGGCGCCGTCGGCGCTGTCAACCAAGCTGCCTCGGCGGCGGTGCAGGCTTATTTGGCAAACTTCGGCATCAACAACGCGCAGGTAGTGTTTAACCCAAGCAACGGTCAGTTGTTGGTGCGGGCGCAGTTGGCGAATCTCGAACAAATCGAGCAGGTTATTGAAATTCTCAACACGTCTCCCGAGCAGTTGGTGATTGAAGCCAAGTTCGCGGAGATTGAGTTTAACGAAGGCGAATCGCTGGGCTTCGACTGGTACCTCGGCAATTTCACGATGCAAAACGGCAAATACATCACCGGCGCCGGTCCTCAACCCACCTTCATCGGCAAGCCCACCGCGAGCAATCCCTCGGGCTTTTTCCCGTATCCCGGCACGCTGTCGGGCAATACCTTTGTGCCCAGCCAGTACAGCATCCCGCCCAGCCCCAATGAAGGTCGGCTTACCTCCGGCTTCAAAGGCTACGGCAATCCACTGTGGACCTTCACCGGGCTGATGACAGACCCGCAATTCCGAATGGTGCTCAATGCCATTGACCAGCAGGACGGCGCTGAGCTGCTTTCCGCGCCGCGTATTTTGGCGATTAGTGGTCGACAGGCAAACATTTCCGTCCAGGATAATCGATCCATTGTTACCGGTGTTACGCCTACTTTCACTCCTGGCACCGGAGGCGGCTTTGGTGGCGGAGGTGGTTCGGGTGGTGGCACAGTGCAACCGACTGTCACGCAACAGCAAATGGGCCCCTCGCTCACCGTGTTACCCTACGTGAATGCCGATGGTTATACTATTGAGATGTCCATCGCCCCCTCCATCACTGAGTTTTTGGGCTACGAGGAAAGCACTTTTGAAGCGTCCGTGTTTGCCGCCGGTGGCAACGTGGTGCGTCAGCAAGTACCCATGCCCCGCATCCGCACCCGCACCCTCAACGTGCAGTGCGTGGTGTGGGATCAAACCGTCCTCGCACTGGGCGGGCTCATCGCCGAGACAGTGCAAACCACCAAGGACAAAGTGCCCTTCCTCGGTGACCTGCCTTTCGTGGGCCGGCTGTGGCGTGGTGAAGGTCGCAGCAGCAAGAAAAAGAACATGGTGATTTATGTGAAGCCCACCATCATTGATCCGGCGGGCAACCCGAAGAATCGTCCCGGGCAGTTGCCTTTCGCGCGCACCACCTCGCCGGATGCAGTGACTTTTATCAATCCGGGTAATCCCAATGCCAATCTTGGTGGCGCGGGTGGCGCTCCCGGTGGCGGCGCCCCCGGTGCCCCCGGCGGCATAAACAACAAACTGCTCAACCGTTCCAACTATCGCCGCTAAAATCATGGGGGCCGATCGCCTGCTCATAGTCGACGGGCATCATTATGCCTACCGATCATTCTACGCCATCCGCGGGATGAACGCGCCGGATGGCTTTCCCACCAACGCGCTCTACGGATTCATCAATGCCATGCGCCGCATGCGTGCGCGTGTGGCACCTACCCACATTGCGGTGATTTGGGATGGGGGTCTTGATGACGAACGGACTGAAGCATTGCCCGAATACAAAGCCGAGCGTGATCCCATGCCGGACGACCTGGAACTGCAGCTCGACGCGCTTGATGAATGGCTCGTGGCTGCTGGGATGCACTCGTGGTGTCACGAGGGCGTGGAGGCCGATGACGTCATCGGCACCCTCACACGCCAAGCCGAAGCGGCCGGGTTGCCGGTGGTGATTGCCAGTTCGGACAAAGATTTTTTTCAACTAATTAATCCCAACGTGCACCTGCTCAATCCCAATGACAAAACCGACACCCTCTGGCAAGCCGAACAAGTGCGCGCGAAGACCGGAGTGGAGCCTGCGCAAATCATTGACTGGCTTAGCCTCGTGGGCGACGCGGTGGACGGCATCCCCGGGGTGCGCGGCGTGGGCCCGAAGACGGCCACCAAATTGCTCTTAGAATATGGAACAGTAGATAATTTATATTTAAACTTGAACGCCGTGAAGCCCGATGGATTGCAGGGACGACTACGCGAAGCGACGACGGAGGTGCAGCGAAATCAGGAACTGGTTGCGCTCAGGGAAATTCCTGAATGGAAAATCAAACTTGAAGATTTGCGCCCCGGCCCGGGCGATTACGCCACATTGCACTCTAAATACACCCGTTGGAATTTCCGTTCTTTGCTTAAAGAACTGGAAGTGGGACGACAGGGACAATTATTGTGACCTACCACCAGTGGGGGGTGGCGAAAAGGTTGTCCACAATATCATCCATAAATTGTGAAAAAGTATTTGACAATACTGCGGAATTTTGAGACAACCCGTCTCAAGGAGCGCGCTCAAGGGCACAGGGATGGGCCTCGTATCAGCGAGGAGGAATTACCAGCAAACAATTCTGCATCTGTGATCTAGGGCGAAAAACCAAGGAGGATGGAAATGAAAAATGTTTTAACAAAGGTCGTTATGGCCGTTGTATGTGTCTGGGGTGTGTCAATTTCCAATGCAGCTTTAATGCCGTTGGGGGGTGAGTATCCGCTGCTCGGCAATATTGATGGCCACCAAGCCAACCCCCATGTGGCCGTGGATTCGGACGGCGGATTTGTGGTGTGGCAAAACGCAACCCAAAGCAATGGCGAACGCATTTTGGTGCAGCGCCTAAATTCCGATTATGTGGGCGAAGGGGTTGTCCAGCAAGTGAGCCAGGGTGCGGCGGGATCCAATGAAATGAACCCGCGCGCTGCAATGCGATCCGACGGCGGCGGGGCCGTGGTTTGGGAAGCGGGGCCCCGTGGCAATTCGGATGTGTTCGTGCGGTTCATTGATGCCCGCGGAAATTTCACCAGTGGCTCCATCATGGCCAATTCTTATGCTTCCAGCATTCAGCGCGATGCCTCGGTGGCCGCGCTGGAAAATGGCGGCGTGGTGGTGGTGTGGGAAAGCGTGGGCCAGGATGGCTCCGGCGAAGGCATTTATGGCCAACGATTTAACGCCGGCGGCATTCGTGTGGGCAGTGAGTTTTTAGTGAACCAATCCACTTCGGCGAATCAAAGCGATCCTAGTGTGACCGTACTTAATGGCGGAAAATTTGTCGTGGGTTGGCTAAGCCAAACCCAAAATGGCCGCAACAGCTCCGGGGCGGCAAACTTGCGCAACAATGTGATGGGCCGTTTATATGATGTCAACGGAGCGGCGGTGGGCAATGAGTATCGGCTCAATGACAGCGACGTGATGGCGGCTGACCCGAAACTGGCCACCCGACCGGATGGCGGATTCCTTCTCACTTGGGTCCAAAAGGATGAAATCAACACCCGCAATAACACGGATGTTTTTATCAAGACGTTTGATAACAACGGCTTACCTGCCGCGCAGGGTGCGCGTCACAATACATATCTCACCGGTCGGCAATCCACTCCTGAAGTGGCCATGGTGGGCAGCGATGCTCTGGTCACCTGGGCCACCGCTGGGCAAGACGCCGGCGGGCTGGGCGTGCAGGGCCGGATGCTTTCGGGCGGCACGGAATTTCAAATCAACTCACAAGGCCAGCTCAACCAGAGCATGCCCTCCATCGGCTCCGATGGCGCAGGCAAATACATTGCAGTGTGGGTGAACACGATCAAGGCAGACCATTCAATTTTATCCGCCCAACGTTACCTCGTGCCGAACGGCAACGTGGATGAGGGCATCGTGGATGTGACCGCCGGCGAAGTGCGCGTGGTGGGCGCGGAACAGGTTCAACGCCGCACCAATCCGCAGGCGGCGCGACGTCCCGCAGCAACGCAAGTCGCGTCCAACACTGGGCAGGATTCTACAGTGACAATGAATATCGCGACCGCCAATCCGGTGCCGGTGGTGGCCACCGTGGCGCCCACCGTGAGTGTTCCTCAGTTGGCTGCAAACGTGGTGGGTACGCCGGCCGCCATTGCTCCCAGTTCCACACAAGCAGCTGCGGCGGCTACCCCGTCAACTTCGGCGCGCGTGAACCAAGCTGCTGCGGTAGCTTTGCAAAACACTGCGCGCGCACGAACGCAAGTGCGACCCAATCGGTTGAACTTGCGCAACCCCTACCAAAACTCAGGGTCAATCGATGCTTCGCGCAATATTATGTTACAGCGCGCGCAACAAAGTCGCCAAACGCAGCCGAGCTACGGCAATACTCAATTGGCCTCGGTTCGGGGCGGGATGTTCAACCGGAATTACCCATCCAGCAGCACGAGCTCGCGCGCGGCGTGGTCACTGCGAGGAACTTCCACCCGGACCTCTCAGCCAAGCAATCGCACGAGCTTGCGTCATTCGCAGCCAACGCGAACGGCGCCACAACAAGTGACGCCGACGAGTGCGAGTCGGAATGTGCAGTCCTCTGCGGCCAGTCAGCGTTTCACCGGTATGCGACAAAATGCGCAGGCCTCGGCACAACTTGCCCGCAGCACGGGTAACCGCGGGGTGCCAGCCTCGGTGGTAAAGAACGGCCGTGGATCGCGACTCACATGGATTTCCCAAGCCGGTGCGCGTTACCAAGTGCAAACCTCCACAGACAAGACAAGTTGGAACAATGTCGGCAATACCCGTACGGGGCAGCGGACAGGTTTCGATTCCATGTCGGTCAACAACGGAGGCCATAAGTACCTCCGCGTAGTCCGTACTAACTAAATCTCAGAACCAGAAAAAAAGGGGGGGGATAAATGAATAAACTAAAATTGTTGCTAGTGGGAGCACTGTTGCTTGTGGGGGTGGAATCTTCGCGTGGGTTTGTGATGATCGGGCCGATGTTGGCGGCGGAGGTATCCTCGGGGGCAACGGACTTCAATATCACGGATGACCTGGGTGGGCCAAAGGAGCTCAAGCATTTTTTCCGTTGGAATAATCCGTTCCTGACGTACACGTTTGACGGAAGTTTTGTGCGCTACTTCGGGCTGGAGGGAATGGACGCGGTGCACGATGCGTTTGGTGTGTTGAATGATTTCTTCGAGCCGGCTGATGGAGCCTACAAAGGGGTGAGTAACATGGATTTTGCGCGGGATGGGTTCCTGAGCAATTACAACACCACGTGGGTCAATACGACGGCGCTGAATAGTCAGATTATTGATATCAAAAGCCTGACGCTCGGAATGTTGGTGAACCATTTGGGGGTGGGCAATCCGCATCGGTATGCATTCACGGCGCGGGGCATTAGCACCAATGTGACGGGCACGCAGTGGAGCTTCAATGTGCGGTTGAAGAATTTTGATCCGCAGACATGGCAGCCGACGGATGTGATCAACGGGGTGCAATACAGCTATCGTTTGATCCACGACGCTCCCCCGCAGGCGGGTGGTCCAATCACGGTGCCCACGTTTGTGGATATGGAGGAGTTTCACACCGACACCAGCGGCAACGCATGGACCTCGGTGGCGGGCATCGTGGATGCGTTTTACGGCAACACGGCGATTTATTGGACAGATACGCCGACCGCTTTTAATTTTGGTGTGTACTACGATGGCTTCAATGCGATGGGTGGCCAGTTTGAGCCGCGCCATGCCCTGACGTATGACGATGCGGGCGCGCTCAAGTATATGTATCGCACCAACAACTTTGTGTACGAGGATCTGGATTTATCGATCAATCTGGTGGAGCCGCCGCAGTTTTTGAGCGGGAACAGTGCGCAAAACTTCCTGCAGTCCTCGATGCCGAACGCGCGTGGAGTATTTCCCAGGCGTTTTGGCGGCGCCGTGGCACCGATACAGCCGCAGTTTGCCACCACCAGCCCATTGCGAGGCGTGCCAATCATCGGCTCACCTACGGCTCCTTCCCAGATGGTGGGTCCGGCCCTGCGGGGAGGTATCGATCGGATGCAATTTTACTATCAGCCATTGGATTCATTGTTGGGCACGCTCTTCACCG